>CAZEYG010000159.1:0-778 GCA_964516575.1 uncultured Defluviitaleaceae bacterium | reverse complement strand
GATAGTATCTTGCATTGTTTCGTTTATATTATTTATTGAGCTTTTTATAAGGTCAAACCGGCCTACGTACTCTCTTGTAATAGTATTAGATAAATCCCCTGTTGCGATTTTCCCAAGAATATTACTTAATTCATTAATATAAGAGCCTATGGTATCCACCATAACCTTAAAGGATTCCATCATACTTGCAAAAGAGCCTTTATGGGTATTGTTGATTTTAATATCGAAATGTCCCTTTGAGATTTCCGATAAAACCTCACCCACTTCGGTTATTGGTTTGTCAACTGAGTCTAAAAGGTTATTAAGGCCGTTAATTATCTTTTGCCAATCGCCTTTATATGTATCGGCGTTAACCCTAATATCCAGCTTTCCGGAGGCGGCGCCTTCTATGAGGCTGGTAAGGTCGTCATTTAGCGACTGGATGTTTTTCTTTAAGTCGTCGAACCTTTCGTTTGCTATTTTCTTTTGTCCTTTAAATAATCTTAGCTCTGTTTCAAAATTGCCGTTTCCTAGTTCACTAAAAGCGCCTAATAAATCCAGCGTGTCTCTTACAGAGGATTGGATCAGCGAGTTAACCGACTGGGCTATAGACCTATATTCGCCGAAAAACTTCGAGTCGTCAATCATCTTATCAATAATGCCGTTTTCAAAGTCATTTATAAGCTGACCTAAGTTTTCAATAAGTAACACAATAGATGACCTGACCGTGTTCATAGCCTGTGCAAGCTGGCCTAACTCGTCTTGACCGACATGCTCAATTTTTACTTGAAGATTACCT
>CAZEYG010000158.1:0-5589 GCA_964516575.1 uncultured Defluviitaleaceae bacterium | reverse complement strand
TCTCATACGGTATTACATTATCTGCCGCATCGGGGATATGCAGCGTAAGGCGTTTGTGGCTCAGCCTGCTAAATGTTACCTTTATAACACCATAGCATTATTTATACATCTTGAAGCATAAGTAGCAAACTTAGTGCCCTTATCCGATTCATAGCTGCTGATAGCTTTTATTAACCCAATACCGCCAACGGAAATCAAATCCTCTGTATCCTTAACATGGTTGCTGTATTTTTTAACAATATGGGCTACAAGCCTTAAATTCTTTTCTATTAAAATATTTCTGGCTTCTTCATCACCGTTTTTTGTGCGTTCGATTATTTCCATCTCCTTTTCAGGCGATAAAGGCAAAGGATAGGAATTATTGGGTGTAATATAGGAAAAAACAAAGAAAAAGTTCAAAAAACTAAAAAACATATTCAAGCACCCCATATTTAACGGTACTAAGTAGTATATGTTGCCTTTTAACAAAATGTGAAAGTCCATAAATATTTTTTTATTTTAATCTCAAAAACCTCACTCCCTCTAGCGTTCGGCTTCCCTCTGCACTACTGTTTTGGCTGCAAAACTAGTAAGCGGCGATAACTTGCATATCAAGAAAGCCGAACGTCAAAGGGCGGCTTTTGCCAAAGGCAAAGCGCCTAGTGTATTCGTAGAAAATATGACTGTCTTTTGCGCCATTTGTACACCAGCTTTTATCTTGACTGTTTAAATGCACAGCATTATAATATTATACAAATGGTACATACGATTTCAAGGCGTTTTTGTTTATCTAGCACAAACATAAAATTCAGAAGGGAGTGTGCATATGGTATCCTTAGGAAAATTGAAAAAAATGTATGCTGATATGATGCTTATTCGCTATTTTGAAGAAAAGGTTGATGAATACGCAAAGAAGGGTATAGTTCCGGGTTTTGTCCATCTTGGTATCGGCCAGGAGGCTTGCCAGGTTGGGGTTGTTCATGCCATAAGGTCAACGGATTATAAATACCCGGATCACAGATGTCACGGAGCTGTTGTTTTATTTGGAACAGATATAAAGCGTGTAATGGCGGAGATTATGGGGCGTCAAGACGGTATTAACGGCGGCCGGGGAGGCAGTATGCATATTTCCGACCTTAAAGTAAGAAACATGGGCAACAACGGGATTCAAGGCTCAAACGTCGTTTCCGCTCTTGGGCCGGCTTTTTATTCCCAGCTTAAGAAAACAGATGACATAACTATTGTGTTTATGGGCGACGGAACGCTTGGGGAAGGAGCATGTCACGAAAGCATTAATCTTGCAGCGGTATGGAAGCTTCCTGTCATATATATTTTAGTAAACAACCAATACGCCATATCTACCCATTACACAACTTCCCATCCGCAAAAACAGCTTGCAACATGGGCCGACGGATATAACGTACCCCAAATGGTTGTTGACGGCAACGACGTTGAAAAGGTATACGAAGCTGTAGCAAAAGCCGCAAAACGTGCAAGAAAAGGTAAAGGCCCTACAGTACTTGAGCTTATGAGCTATCGCTGGCAAGGGCATTTTTCAGGCGACCCGGCTGCTTACCGCCCTGAGGAAGAGGTTCAGAAATGGATAGCTAAATGTCCTATATTAAAAGCTAAAAATGTATTAATAAAACAAGGAGTAACAATCGAAGAACTTAAAGAAATTGAAGAGGCTGTGAAGGTCGAGGTTAACGCGGCAGTTAAATTTTCCTTGAATAGCCCGAAACCAAAACCTGAGGATGCAATGAAATATGTTTACGCCGGAAGAGAGGTGCAAATTCACAATGTCTAATATCATAACATTCAGCAAAGCGCTTAATCAAGCCTTGTTTCAATCTATGGAAATGGATGAAAACGTCATAGTGCTTGGAGAGGACGTTGCAAAAATGGGCGGTGACTTTGGTATTACACAAGGCTTATGGCATAAATGGCCGGAAAGAACAAAGGACACCCCTCTTTCAGAGCAAGCGATAATCGGGTTATGTTGCGGCGCTGCCGCCTGTGGATTAAGGCCTGTAGCTGAAATTATGTTTGCCGATTTTATTGGCTGCTGTTACGATCAGATTATTAACAATGCCGCAAAGCTGCATTTTATGTATAACGGTGAAGCAAACGGCGCAATGGTTATCCGTACATCAACTGGCGGGGGCATAAGATGTGCCTATCATCATTCTCAATGCGTCGAATCGTGGCTAATGAATATCCCCGGCCTTGTTATTGTTGCTCCTTCAACGCCGTATGAAGCAAAGGGACTTTTAAACGCTTCAATAAAAGATGATAACCCTGTTATTTTCTTAGAGCATAAAGCCTTGTATAATATGAAGGGTGAGGTGCCGGAGGATTATTACGAAATTCCTCTGTATAAAGGTGTTATTAAACGATTGGGGAATGACGTAACTGTTGTGGCAACAATGAAAATGACAGGCCTTGCTTTGGAAGCCGCCGAGCAGTTGTCAAAAGAAAACATCAGCGTTGAGGTAATAGACCCTCTTACTTTATTTCCATTTGACAAAGAGCTTATAATGAGCTCAGTTGCAAAAACCGGCCGCCTTGTTATTGTTCAGGAAGGGCCTAAGGTTATGGGTTTTGGTGCAGAGATAGCTGCCTCTTTAGGCGAGGACATGTACGAATATCTGAAAGCGCCTATAAAGCGTATTACGTCAGAGGACGTTCCAGTGTCTTTTGCTCCTGAAATGGAGGATTTTATAATGCCGGACATTAACAAGGTGATGAAAGGCATTCGCAGCGTTATGGCATTTTAGAGATTAATTTAGGGTATAATACTTACTGTATAATTGAGTAAATGTATATATAAGGAAAGAAGGAACTTAATGTTTGAATTCTTTGATTCAATTGGCTTACAGGATTTAAACGAACTTTCTATTATAGTGCGAATGGTTTTGGCCACCTTGTTTGGAGGCGTTTTAGGCATCGAGAGAACAAGAAAACGCCGAGCCGCCGGTTTCAGAACTTATATTCTTGTATGCCTTGGTTCTACCATCATTATGATGACCGGACAGTATATGTTGGATCACGTAGGCGTTTTAGACCCTTCCCGCATGGGCGCTCAGGTAGTAAGTGGTATTGGTTTCCTTGGCGCAGGTACAATAATGATGACAGGCGCTCATCAAATAAAAGGGCTGACAACCGCCGCCGGTCTTTGGGTTTCGGCATGTATGGGTATCGCCATAGGTATCGGCTTTTATTTTGGCGCTATAGTTATGTTTCTTATTGTGCTCCTTGTTATGACTACCTTTGACTTCTTTCAATCAAAATATATACATAGCTCAAGCCGTATGCGGGTTTATATAATTTTCCGCTCTATTGATGCATTATGTAGTTTTATAAAAGATACGGCTAAGGCGAATGCACGGGTTGAGGATTTTGAAGCCATAAGCCCTTACGCTGAAATTGGTGTAGGTGTTATGGTTACAATAAAATATAAGGGTGCAGTAAACCATTCCGACGTACTGGAAAAACTAAATGATGACAAAGGAATCATATTCGCCGAAGAGGTACATTAGGCTCGTCGGTCATTTTAGCTGTTAAAATTAAAAACAAATTGTGTTCCATTCCCCTCTGAGCTTTCGGCCACCAGCTTGATTCCATGTCTGTCGGCTATTTGCTTTGCTATGGCAAGGCCAAGCCCCGTTCCGGTTTTGTTGTCCTCTGTGCGGGATTTATAGAAGCGGTCGAAAATATATGGCAGATGCTCAGAGCTAATGCCGGAGCCGTTATCCTTGACTTTTAAAACACCGTCTAAAAACGTTATCTCTACCACGCTATTTTCCGGCGAAAACTTAACGGCATTATCCAGTACAATTATCAGCATTTGCCTAAGCCTGCCGTAGTCGCCGTAGAATATACATTTATCGGGGGTTTTTGTTACATTAATAGATATATTTTTTGCTTTTGCAAGCTGTTTAGCGCTTCTTGCCACATCGTCTATTACATTAATTATGGAAATTTGGGTTTTTTCAATAACAAAATCTTTGTTTTGCAGCCGTGATAAATCCAAAAGATCACCTACAAGCCGCTCTAAAAATTTAGCTTCGTTAAGCATTTGAGTATGATAATTCTCAACTTTCACCGGGTCTGTCACAACCTTGTCAGTCAGCGCTTCTAGAGAGCCACGGAGTACAGTAATCGGCGTTTTAAGCTCGTGAGACACATTAGCTACAAAATCTCGCCGGATTTTTTCCATACGCAATGCATCGGCGGCTTCTTTTGCCGTAATCGGGTCGGTAAAACGCTTGGAAAGCCATGCCGACAACATAAAAGAAACGACAAGAGCAAGCGCTATACTAGCAAGGAGTATTAAAATTCCTTGATTAACTGCTTCTTCAATGCCACGTACAGGCGAATGCAGCAAAACAACGCCGGCAACGCCTCCGACGCTGTCCTTAATTGGTACGCCAACTGTAAGCGTCAGTTGAGACAACAGACCGCTGAAATCCTCGCTGAATACGGTTTTGTCGGAAAACACCTCGTCAATAATTTGCTCTGCGTTTTCAGGCAGATCGGTGTAAGTGTAATTACCGGACATCATACCGTGACCTACAGTCAGCAGATTATATTCCCTGTCCACAATCCAAACATCAGCGCCGGCAATATCTCCAATAAACCGCATATAAGCGCCGTAACCCATCATGCCGCCCATACCACCCCTAATCATAAAGCCTGAAATCGTGGTGGAAATAGAGTTTGCTCGGCTTTCTAGTTCTGTTTTATGAAGGTTTAGATAATGGCTTCTGAACAGAACAATAAAGACGACGCCGATGACCACCGCAAAAATCAACAGCGCTACGGCAAAGTTCATACTTAGCTTTCGTGCAATTGAGCTTTTAAGCATCTTTTAACACCTCGAATTTGTAACCTACGCCCCATATCGTCTTAATATCCCATGCCGGATGACTATACTCGTCGAGTTTTGAACGAAGACGCTTGATGTGGCTGTCTACGGTGCGGTTGTCGCCGAAATATTCATAACCCCATAGAGAGTTAAGAAGATTATCACGTGAGAAAACCTTATTCTTGTTGTTAGCTAACGTCCATAATATTTCAATTTCCTTTTTAGTAAGTGATACGTTTTCGCCGCCAATTGTTACGGTATAATCGTCAAGGCTGATTACTAGATTAACGCATTCAAACCGTTGGGCTTCCTTCTCATCATTAATAATCCGGCGCATGATGGCTTTTACATGAGCCATTATAACGCTGGGTGAAAATGGTTTGACTATATAATCGTCTGCGCCGATTTCTAGACCCATGATTCGCTCAAAGTCCTCTCCACGAGCTGTGACCATTATAATCGGTACATTCGATGTCCGGCGGATTTCCCGGCATACCTCAAAGCCATCCATTTTCGGCATCATCACGTCAAGCAAAAGAATATCAGGTTTTTCGGACTCGAATTTTTCAAGAGCCATAACCCCATCCAAAGCGATTACCGGAGTATAACCTTCTTTTAAGGCGTATTCCTCCAAAATCGAGGTGATTTGCTTATTGTCGTCAACGATAAGTATTTTGGCCATTAGGTCACATCCTTTTTCTATTGTTTTTGTACCATATAAATGTGACGGTTTTGTGTTTTTT
>CAZEYG010000157.1:0-5596 GCA_964516575.1 uncultured Defluviitaleaceae bacterium | reverse complement strand
TGGCGCTTCCAGCTTTAAGGAAGGCCTTCGTATGTGCGCTGAGGTTTATCACAACCTTAAAAAGGTTCTCAAAAGCAAAGGACTTTCTACAGCTGTAGGTGACGAAGGTGGTTTTGCTCCTGACCTTGCTACTGCTGATGAGGTTATTGAGCTTATATTAGAAGCGGTTGAAAAAGCAGGTTACAAACCGGGCACAGATATTAAAATCGCTATGGATCCGGCTGCTACAGAGCTTTACGACGAAAAAGACGGCAAATATCATTTCCCTGGCGAAAGCAAGATGAAGGGTCAAACAGTAGTCAGAACATCTGCCGAGATGGTTGACTATTACGAAAACCTTGTAAACAAATTCCCGATTATATCAATTGAGGACGGCCTTGCAGAAGAAGACTGGGACGGCTGGAAGATGATTACAAACAGACTTGGCAACAAAATTCAGCTTGTTGGTGACGACCTTTTTGTTACAAACACAGAAAGACTTAAAAAAGGCATTGACCTTGGCGTTGCAAATTCTATCCTTATAAAGGTTAACCAAATAGGAACTCTTACCGAAACCTTTAACGCTATTTCTCTTGCCAACAGAAACAATATGACAGCCGTAGTTTCCCATAGATCAGGTGAAACAGAGGATTCAACCATTGCCGACATAGTTGTTGCTGTTAATGCTGGTCAAATCAAAACAGGCGCTCCTGCACGCTCCGACAGGGTTGCAAAATACAACCAGCTTCTTAGAATTGAAGAAGAATTAGGCGAAATTGCAGAGTATAAAGGTATTGATGTTTTCTTTAATCTGTAGTATCATTATCTATAGCTTTTATATAAAAGCCAACGGCGGACGCCGCTTTTGGCTTTTATTTTTTGAGGTTTGAGATGATGGGGTGGGAATAATGGAGCAACAAGTAAACACAAGCATAAACCTTGAAGGTTTAAACGCAACAGAATACAGAATGGCTACGGAAAAGTTAAGTGTGTTGGTAATTAAATATTCTATACCTACTATACTGTCTATGGTTGTATCAGCTCTTTATAACGTCATTGACAGGTTTTGGGTAGGTAAAATGGAAGGCATCGGCGCTAACGCTTTAGCAGGCATAGGCATATGTATGCCTATTATGAATGTTATTATGGGTTGCTCTATGCTTGTGGGTATAGGCTCGGCCTCCCGCATTTCCATAAGCCTTGGCGAACGCGACAGGGATACGGCAGATAAAATACTTGGTAATGCGTTTTCGCTTGCAACAATAATAGCTGTGCTTTTTACTGTTATAGGTATGCTTACCCTTAGGCCGTTTTTGTCTATAGTTGGCGCAACCTCTGCTACAATGCCTTACGCCGTAGACTACATGTCTATTATAATGCTTGGTTCTATAGCAGGGTTTTATGGCTTTGCTTTAAACCATCCGATAAGAGCTGCGGGAAATGCGAAAAGGTTTGCTATTACCCAAATAATCGGTGCGGTTGTTAATATTGTATTGGATCCGATTTTTATTTTTGTTTTAGGTTTAGGCATACGTGGCGCCGCTATAGCAACCGTAATCGGTCAGCTTGTATCGGCAATTTGGGTTTTCGCTTATTATTCAAAACCGGACTCCTTACTTAAGCTTCGGCTTAAAAACCTTAAAATAGACTCTAAAATAGCTTTTAGCATATTTTCTATTGGTGTTTCGCCGTTTTTAATGCAAGTGGCGGCCAGCTTTATTTCTGCAATATCAAACCGAAGCCTTTTGCATTATGGTCAAATAGAGCTTGGCAACGGAGATCTTGCTATAAGCGCTATGACAATTATATCAAGTATTTTTATGCTGCTTTTTATGCCTGTTTTGGGTATCAACCAAGGTGTTCAGCCGATTATCGGCTTTAATTTCGGCGCAAGAAATTATGTTCGTGTCAGAGATGCTTTAAAATGGGCGATTATTTATAGCGTTGGTCTTTGCGTTATTGGTTTTACTGCAACTGAAATATTTGCAAAACAAATGGTTTTGATTTTTAATAACGAACCTGAGCTTGTTGCGTTAGGCGTAAAGGGTGCCCGTATATTTTTGATAGCAATACCACTTATCGGCTTTCAAGTGCCCTCAACTAACTTTTTCCAGGCAATTGGGCGGGCTAAAATAGCAATCTTTTTAAGCCTTTTGCGGCAAGTCATATTGCTTGTTCCTGCCTATATCATATTGCCATATTTCTTCGGGCTGACAGGTGTATTCTTTGCAGGACCATTTTCTGAAATAGGAACAGCCACCTTAACTGTTTTTTTGTTAATACGAGAATTCAAACGCCTAAAAAAGACGTTTACTACATAAAGCCTTTTACGATATTTAATATGACATGTTCTCATATATACTTCCTTTGCATATAAATATTATAGTTTATATTTAATACACAAAGGAGGATATAAATATGGAACCGAACAGGCGGAGGGTCTATAACAGAGCCAGAAGACTGAATACAAGAAAAAGGAGTTATGGTTCGGCCGACATGCAGCAAGCCGGCTTAATGGAAACTTTAACGATGCAAGGTATTGTAAGCGGTCTGATACTTGCATTTCTGCTGTTTGTCAGAGTAATAGATATGCCCTTAACTACCGACTTAAGGGTTGCACTTAAAGCGGCATTGTCTGAAGAAACAGAGGTTGAGGATTTAAGAGAAACAGTTACCAGCGTCAGTGATTCTCTTGCAGAGATGAAAAACTCTGTTAAGACGATTTTTGGTGAACCATCTCCTAAGGAAGAATATGTAACGCCGGTTAATAATAAAGCTAATGATAATAACTTTCAAGCTGATGACGTTGTACCTGTCAGCGGCGGAACAGTTACCGATAAAAATACATATAAGAATTTGATTGAAGAGCAACCCAAAGCGGAAACGGAAGCAGCTAAGAGCAGCGAAGAGCCAAAGGATTTAAACACTGACTTCAGGATAGATGAAGATATATTAGAAGAAATTAACTCCCGACAAGACATTTATCTTATTGAATGACAGCGCTAATAAGGCAGGGAGTTGTTAATATTGAAGCAGCTTAAAAAGGTTGAGGTATATAAATCCTTTTATGTTTTGGCTTTTATAATGGTTGCTCTGGGTTACATAGAGCAATTTTTTATTATGCTTTTACTGGTTTTTATACACGAAGGTTCCCATTTACTTGTAGCAAGGTATTATGAAATACAGACGGAAGGTTTAATTGTAACGCCTATTGGTTTAATTGGAAAAATAAAGAGCTTTGATTTTTTGCCAACTGTTAATAAAGCTATGATTACGATGGCAGGGCCTACGTCTAATCTTGTAATGTTCTTGGGCTCATGGTTATTGTTTCCGGACAAATATATTTTCTTTAGATCAGTAAATTTGGCTCTATTTGTTTTTAATTTATTACCTGTTTATCCTTTGGATGGCGGCAGGCTTTTTCAGATTCTTTTTAATAATCTGATTGGCATAACCCGAACAAATAAACAGCTTTTGAGAATAAGCAGAGTATTGGGATTTTTATTTGTGCTTGCGGGTCTTGTTCAGGTTTCCCTTTATCCATTTAATATCAGCCTTCTTAGTATTGGTGTTTATATATGTTGTGTTAATAAAAAAGGCAGCGCACATATGCAGATGGATATAGTTAAAATATTTATTTTCCAGAAGAATAAAGAAAAAAGCGACATTCTGCCCGTTAAAACATATGTTGCCTTTGAGGATACGATTATTAAAGATGTTTTGGATCTATTTTGCTTTAACTATTATTATATGGTACATATAATTGAAAACGGTATATCAAAGGCTGTCTTAACAGAAAAACAAATTATTGACTATGTTTTGGATTTCGGAGCAGGGGATAACCTAGGTAATGTTAGTAATTCAGTAAAATGAACGCCTTTTAGCGCATCAGGCCAAAAGGCGTTTTGATTTTAATAATTAATTTTTGGTTCAGGGTATTCAATAGAAAAGGTTTCTACGGATACTGCTTTTATTACCTGATTCTCAAGGGGTCTGTCCCTAAAATCTGTTTCCGTTTCTGCAATTTTATTTACAACGTCCATACCTTCAATAACCTTACCAAAGGCGGCGTAACTTCCGTCTAAATGGGTTGAAGTATTGTGCATAATAAAAAACTGGGAGCCTGCTGAGTTTGGGTTAGAGGAGCGTGCCATAGACAAAACCCCTTCCGTATGTTTTAACCCATTATCAAAGCCGTTTGATGAAAATTCCCCGTCTATGTTATAACCAGGGTTACCTGTACCGGTTCCATTAGGGCAGCCCCCTTGAATCATAAATCCGCTTATTACACGGTGAAAAATCAAGCCGTTGTAAAAGCCTTTATTTATAAGGGCAATAAAATTGTTTACTGTGTTTGGAGCTATCTCAGGGTAAAGCTCGGCTTTAATAATGCCGCCATCTTCCATTTCAAAGGTTACTACAGGATTTGTCAATTGTTTTCTTCCTTTCAATTTAGTGTTATTGTTTTTACATTTATTTTAAAAGCCGCTGACGCACAACCTCATATAGAAGCATCCCGCTGGCAACGGAAGCGTTTAAGGATTCTGCTTTCCCCGGCATAGGGATTTTTAACAGGTTGTCTGCCTGATGTGAAATGTTATCCGACAAGCCGTTTGCTTCGTTACCTATTATTATGGCGCAGCTTTTACGAAGGTCTGCTTCATAAGGCATTTTATCACCAGATAAATGCGCTCCTGCAATTAAAACATTATGCTCCTTCAGCAAGTTGATTATACTAAATATATCATCACAGCAAACAACAGGCAGATGAAATATTGAGCCTGCAGTTGAGCGGATGACCTTTGGATTATATACATCTACACAATCTGCCGATAAAACAACAGCATCACAGCCGCAAGCGTCGGCAGTTCTGATTAACGTTCCCATATTTCCGGGGTCTGACAGGTTTTCTGCAATCAGCAAAAATAAATCAGGTTTGTGCAGAATACGGCGGAGAAGCCGGTCGGGATTTGTGTCATTTTGCTTGCAAACGGCAAGTATACCTTGTGGTGTTACTGTGCCGGAGAATTTTGCAAAATCTGAATCATCAAATATAAAGCAGTTGGCTGTTGATAAATACTTACCTAAATCGTTTTGGGCGGCATATGCTGAAGAAAACACATATTCACATACGTCGTAATCAACGGTTATTTCATTAACAAATTTTTCTCCTTCAACTATAAACATCTTTAACTTATCGCGTGTTTTGCGGTTGTTAAGGGATATTATTTTTTTCGACAAGTTATTACTACCGCTATTACAGCGATAATTATAACCACCACACCCCCTAGCGCCAGTATTGATATGAAAGAAACCGGCATTAGCATCATTCAATAAAACCACCTATCTTTGGCTTAGCTTTGCCCCTTAATCTTTGCAAATCCGATATTTCGCCTATTGCTACTAAAATGTCCTCATCGTCGATTACGTAATCAGGGCTTAGTGATACGATTACTCTTTTGCCCCGACGGATAGCAACGATGTTAAGGCCCCAATTAGCGCGGATATTAGCCTTTTGCAGCGAAAGCCCAACCCATTCTTCAAGGGGTTCGATTTCAGCTATGCTAAACTCGTCTGAAAGATTTATGAAATCTATAACGTTAGTTGTAATAAGGTT
>CAZEYG010000156.1:2468-5599 GCA_964516575.1 uncultured Defluviitaleaceae bacterium | reverse complement strand
CAAAGGTTATCGGCGGTAATGCAACGGAAAGAGCGGTTGTGGGTTTTGGCCTGTCTCATTCGGGGATGTGGGCTTGTGACAAAATATCCGCTGTTCCATTTAACAGCGATAATAAATATTCGGCCACACATATCCACGGCAAATATGACATAACGCTCATAAAAGGCGCGCCGGAAAAAATAATATCCAGGTGCTGTTATTATTATGACAGGGACGGAAACAAAGCCGAATTTGCAGACAAAAGCCTTGTTGAGCAAAAGATAGACAACCTAGCCGCCAGAGCCATAAGAGTGCTGGCTTTTGCAACGTCTGACGGTGAGCTTTCGGAGGACGGCCTGCCGGAAGGGGATTGGACATTTGTCGGTATTATGGGCATTAGGGATGAGGTCCGGCCCGAGTCTGTTTCGGCCATAAAAGAGGTTCATGAAGCGGGTATTCAGGTAGTTATGATAACCGGCGACAGAAAGGACACGGCTGTTGCTATAGCCAAGGATGCCGGGCTTTTAAGAGCAGATTTAAGCACAAATGAGGAATTGGTGTTTACGTCAGATGAGCTTTCGGTTATGTCTGATGAAGAGGTTAAGGAAAACCTTAAAAAAATCAGAGTTGTTGCACGTGCCTTACCAAGTGACAAAAGCCGCCTTGTCCGTATCGCACAATCGCTGAACCTTGTAGTTGGCATGACAGGAGACGGAGTAAACGATTCACCAGCTTTAAAGATGGCGGATGTAGGTTTTGCTATGGGCAGCGGCACGGAGGTTGCAAAGGAAGCAAGTGATATTGTCATAATGGACGATAACTTTAATTCTATCGACAAAGCAATATTATACGGCAGGACAATATTTAACAGCATACGTAAATTTATTGTTTTCCAGCTTACGATAAATGTATCGGCTGTGTTGGTTTCGTTAGCGTCTCCTTTAATCGGTGATATTGTTCCACTGAGCATTACACAAATTCTTTGGATTAACCTAGTTATGGACACGCTGGCCGCTTTAGCTTTTGGGGGAGAGCCTTCTCTGAAACGCTTCATGAACGAAAAACCAAAAAACAGAAGCGAAAATATTTTAAACAAATATATGAAAACTTCGATATTAACGGGCAGCATTTGGGTTTTTGCAGTCAGCATGGTTTTATTGTTTGTGCCGGTTGTTTCGGGAATGTTTAGGCCAAACCCGGTTAACGCTTATATACTTACCGCATATTTTACATTTTTTATTTTTTCAGCCGTATTTAACGCCTTTAACGCCAGAACTGACAGAATTAATTTACTGGACAATATAAGGCTTAACGAGCATTTTATGAAAATAATAGCGCTTATTTGCGTTATACAAATAATCTTAACAACCTTTGGCGGGGTTATATTAGGCTGTTATGGCCTTACTATTTCAGAATGGGTGGTTGTTATTGGGCTGGCTGCTACAATAATACCTGTTGATTTAATTAAAAAGGGTTTATACAAAAAATCGGCCAGGGAGTAATCCTTCGCCGCAGATTGTCAACAGATAACTTTATAGGTTTTAGCGTCGCAGACTTTCAACGTTTTGGACGGACTTATTCCGGCCAAAACGCAAAGAAATGCCGTAATGACGCCATAGGCGGCGTGAAGGCATTTCTTCAATAAGAAGTCGACAAAGTGACTTTGCCACTTGGTCGACTTCTATCGGTCAAAAGACCTTACGGCTCTGGCGTTGGGCTTTTCCCTCTGCACTCTATGTTTTAATCTAGGACTAGTATTATATACCCAGTTCCTTAGCAATATCGTCCAATCCGCCGACAGAATCAATAAATTCTCTAGTGGGGGTTATTGTATCAACGTTCCAGTTAAGAGTCTTGAATAAGTTATCGCCCAGCTTTTCAACATCTATTGTTCTTCCGGCCGTGTTACCTTTTTTCATAGGTGGTTGACCTATAAGCCGTGGGGATATTGTGTAATCCTCTTTTTTTATGCCTTCACGTATGTTAAATGCAAAACGTACGGCAAAGGAGCGCTTGCCAAAATTGTCATAATCTTCTTGTGTCATGTTAAAGCCGGTAACGGCATTGTATATTTTATAACCCATATCACCCCAAACGCCGTAATATTTAAACATGCAGTAGCCGGCCGCATTATCAAATTCGGTACCTGTTATACACGCCAAATCCTTTTCGCCTGTACCGTCGAATACGTATTTTTCTTCCGGCGGTAGGCTGCTGTTGGCATAACCGGTTGTGCCTTTAACGTGTCTGCCAGGGGTTGGCTCGTACTTGTATGTTCTGGCAAGGCCGGGCATAAAGCGGGGGTCGTGCTGGCCGGGCTCAATACCCATTGCTACTACTAAATATTCATGACCTCTGCCAAAAACATCCGCTGCTTTTTGGCTGCCAAGGTTTAATATTTTTCCGCAGCCTTCGCTTTTACCCATTTTTTCTGTTAAGCTAATAATCGCCTGGCCGTTGCCCCATGTTGCTTCAATGCCGTCTAATTGTTCTTTTGTAAGAACGCCGTTTTCATAACATTCCATAACCCAAGCGATAACTGCTCCGGCTGATATTGTATCAAGGCCGTAGCGGTTACATAAGTCGTTGCATTTAACGAGTACCTCTACGTCTTTGTTTAAAATCATTGAGCCAAAGGAAGCGGCTGTTTCGTATTCAGGCCGTGCAGTATGCCCAACGGGGTATTTCCCGTCGTTTACCTCATATAATGCGCCGCAGCCTAAAGGACATGAACCGCAGGCATATTTTTTCTGACGCCACTTTTCGTCTTGGTATTGGCCGCCGAAAGGTTCTGCTTCTTCGTCTGTATATTCGTCCCAAAAAGCAGCTGACCAGTTTTTGATGCCTGAGTCGTTTGCCACAAGGTTACCTACTGTTAAGCCTGTAGTGCCATAGCTGCCGAAAAATTTAGCCCCGTCGCTTTGAAGGTTTTTGGCTGTTTCTTTGTTTAACTCGGCAAGAGCCTCCTTGTCATAGACGGGAACAGCAACGTCGCCCTTAAGGGCAATCATCTTAAGGTTTTTGCTGCCCATAACGGCTCCTGAGCCGCCTCGTCCGGCCGCACGATGGCCGTCATTCATAACAGCCGCTATATAGGATAAGCCTTCACCTGCCTGGCCGATTCCAGCAAAACGGTAGCCTTTACCCAGCTT
>CAZEYG010000156.1:0-2458 GCA_964516575.1 uncultured Defluviitaleaceae bacterium | reverse complement strand
GCTCTTCACTTTCAACAAAGTCAAGCCCCCAAATATCCTTTGCGTCGCAAATTTCGCATTTGCCGTCCGTTACGTTTAAATATACGGGTTCTTTTGCCTTGCCTGTTACAAAAATAGCGTCATAACCGCATTTTTTCAGCTCGTTGCCAAAAAAACCGCCGCTGTTTGAATCGTTAAAGCCACCTGTCACAGGTGATTTGCAGACAACGGTATAACGTCCGCCAAAAAGGGCTGTAGTACCGTTTAACGGCCCGGTGACAAAACCGATATGAGCCTTTTCGCCTAATGCGTCAACACCTGCCGGTTGTAAATCCCATAAGAGTCTGGCGCCTAGAGCAGGGCCACCCACAAAGTTTTCAGCATAACTTTGTGGTATGATTTTATCGGATATTTGACCGGTAGTAAGGTTTACGTATAAATACTTTAAAAAATAACCACCTATCATGTAATTACCTCCTTCTTATGTTATTATTATAACTTAAATATGGGGTGAGTCAACTTTATTCTGTTCAACATATCCGTCAATAAACTCAAAGCCAAGCCCCGGCCTTTCAGGCACGTGGATAAAGCCATTTTCTACCTTTATGCCCTCTTTAAACACAGAATTATACATGTCTATTGTGTATGCCGGCGGCTCAAAGGGAAGCTCAAACCACGGGCAGTTAGGCAGTGAAGCCGCCAAATGCATGTTTGCCATAAGCCCAACCGGGTTTGACCAAGTATGGGGAATAAACAGCTTATTAAAGGCTTCGGCTATAGCGGCCGCTTTTCTAAGCTGAAACATACCTTCGGAGAAAACGCTGTCCCCCTGTAAAATATGATAACCCTCGTTCATTGCTAAATCCTTAAATTCGTTAAGGCCGGTGTTTTTTTCGCCGCCTGCTATTGGAATATCAGTTTTTCTAGAAAGCATTTTAAGCCCCTCGTAATTAAAACGGGCTAACGGCTCTTCCAGCCATAAGACACCTAACTTTTCAAGCTCTTTTGCTACGTGCAGCGCAGTATAAGTATCCCATGAGTAGTTAATGTCGCTTGCGCCGGGTAAATGGTCTGCCTGGTTGGCGTCTACCATAAAGGAAATCTGGTCTTTGTATTTGCCGATTATTTGGCGGATGTCGTCTAAATCCTTTTCAACGTCAGGGTCATGCATACGTAATTTAACACCTGATATACCTAAATCAATACATGTTTTAACGTATTCCATTCTTTTTTCAAGAGGCAGAATTTCTCCGGCGCTGGCATATATACGCATTTTACTAGCATAACCGCCCCACATTTTATAAACCGGCATGTTGCAGTACTTTCCGGCCAAATCCCAAAGAGCGGCTTCAATCATATAAGGCCAGCCCATTCTTAACTTGGCGTTAGATATAATCGGGCGGATATGTTCAATCATAAGCGGATCTTTGTCGATAAGTTGTCTTTTAATAAAGGTGTTTACGCCGACTACGTTTTCAAAGCCGTCGGCTGTACCGCCGCCGATGCCTGTAATACCCTCGTCTGTAGATATCTCGATAAGTGTCATGCCGACTTTATTCATGGAAATCCCGCTGCCCCATGTAGGGTGGAATTCACCTTGCAGCGGGCATCTGACATAAGTAGCCTTTACATCTGTGATTTTCATTCTTATATCCTCCTTCTTATGTGTTGTTTATGCTTTGCCGTTGCTGCCGAAAAGCCGAATCTTAGCCCGGATAAGGCTAGTCATTTTTTCGTAGGGTTTATCCGTCAGTTCGTTTGCATATTTTGCTGCTTTGATTATCTCCATACTGTCGTATGTAGCTTTTATTACTGTGTCCCCAAGTTCAGTCGCAACATTAACCTTACATATTCCGTTTTTAACAGCCGCCGAAATCATGTCATCAGGCGTATAGGAAGAGCCATGGAGAACAAGGGGTACATCAACTTTAACAGCTATTTGCTTAAGCAGCTCAATGTTGAGGGTAGGGGTCTTTGAATACTTGCCGTGGGCAGTGCCGATAGAAATTGCAAGGGAGTCTACTCCTGTTTCCTTAACAAACCTAGCGGCTTCCTCCGGGTCTGTGTAAATGTTGTGGTCATTGTCTTGACTGCTTTCGCTAAGCTCGCCGCCGCCTACATGACCTATTTCGCCTTCAACAGGTATGCCGATTCCCTTTGAAAACTCCACAACAGCTTTCGTAAGAGTTACGTTTTCCTCATAAGGGCATGAGGAGCCGTCAAACATAACAGACGACACGCCGTATCTTATCGCCTTACCTACGCTTGTGAAGCTTTCGCCGTGATCCAAATGAACAGCAACGGGAACATTTGCTTTTTTTGCTTCGCATAATGCTATTGCCGTAAGCACATCTATCCCGATAAAGGCTTCAAAGCCGCTCCAAACCTGAATTATTACAGGCGCATTTTCCGCTTCTGCGGCGGCAACAATTGCCTTGGCGCTTTCCAAATTAAAAAGATTAAAAGCGCCGACGGCGTA
>CAZEYG010000155.1:0-5616 GCA_964516575.1 uncultured Defluviitaleaceae bacterium | reverse complement strand
AGGCCTATAACATAAACGAAGTACCTATTGGCTGCGTCATAGTCCTTAACGGCAGAATCATAGGCGAAGGCTTTAACATGCGTACCATGAAAAAAAATGCATTATATCACGCCGAAATTATCGCTATTAACCAGGCCTGTGAATATGTAGGTGACTGGCGGCTTGAAAATGCACTTATGTTTGTAACGGTAGAACCTTGCCCTATGTGCGCCGGCGCCATACTTCAAGCAAGGCTTAAAACCCTTGTGTTCGGCACAAGGAACAAAAAAGCCGGTTGCGTCGGCTCAATATTTAATCTTTTAAGCGACAGCAGATTTAACCATCAGGTTGAGGTTATAGAAGGCGTTATGGCTAACGAATGCGGCGCACTTATGAGCAAGTTTTTCGGGGAGCTTAGAAAAAACAGTGTCGGTAAGTAATAATAAACGTGTACGCAGAGCCAAACTAACGTTTATTATCTATTTGAATTATTTAACTGTTATACAAAGCACACCTTCCTTAACCGAAACAGAGCTTTCGCCGCATATCAGCTCAATATACTGAATCGGTACAAATGTAACTCCGTTTATAAGCCTCGGCGCTTCGTTAAGTAACACAGGCGCTGTTGAGTTTCTTTCCGCCGGGTCGTATCTATAACTTTTGCTTCCTATCTGCATTGAAGATGTAATGCCTTTTTTATAGATTGCCGCTGTTTTTGTTGCTTCATCCCATTCAATAACATAACCTAACGGCGTAAATACTGATCTTAACGGAACCATTACCGTTCCATTTTCCATTACAATATTACTGGCAGTATCCAAAATAAAGGGTCTGCCGTTTATTGTTATTTTGTCAAAATTTTTCAAGCCGGAATACTTGCTTACCTGTTCGTTTGGTTTTGGCGTATCGGCCGGCTCGTCAAGTAAAACAACCTTGTCTGCCGTCGCCTGAGCCGGTATACTTAACGTCATAATCTTAAACCATACAAAGATTTCGCTGCCGGCCTTAATATCGGTTATTTCTGCGGTTTCATTTGTACCATAGTGGTTAATGGGTGTTATGGGAAGTATGGTTACGACATACATTCCGTCCGTGCTGGAAATCTTAATGCTTCCGTCGCCGTTTTCCTGAACATCAGCCACCCTCATGTATTTTGCGACGCTTTCCGGCTTATCTGTTATGTTTGCAACAATCGCTATTGCGCTTGTTTGAGGTGGTAAACTTCTTGTCATAACCGGGCTTGTATAGGCGCAGATTTTTTCCCCGGCCTTTAGCGCCTTTGGATTAAGCGCCAGGCCGGTTATATTGTCAATTATAAACGTATCGTTAAAAACGTTTATAACAACCGTTTTATATTGACTTTCCGTCGTATCAACAGTAAGCATCGTGACGTCGCCGTCCTCTGCAATCGACTGAATAACTCCCTCGAAAGCATTAAAAAACTGAGCTGCGCCGTAAGTCTTAAAACCCGAGGCTAAAGCCAGCGCCGCACAAATTATCATCATAACAAAACCTTTTGCATATTTCATTCATAACCCTCCTTTGTTATTATAATATTACCTCAGCAGGCAAAATTAACAACATATTTAATCGCCGCCGTAATAGCTGTATAAAGCCTATTATAACCCAATAATACTAAACAATACAATGCTTTAGCTAATGATAACATTGCAAAACCAGCCATTCAAATGTATAATCAGCATAAGGAGTGATATTTAATGGAGCAGCTTAGAAACATACCAAAACTAGACGATTTTTTAAACTCATCTGCAATAGATTCGTATCACAAGCGCATGAGCCACGAAAAAATAATGGCTATTTTACGAGAAACGGTAGATGAAACACGGAACGATATTATTAAAGGCTCTATAAAGCCCTCCGGCAAAGGTGAAATATTTGAAAGCATAGAAAAACTTAGCATAGAAAAAATGGAAAATTATTTGGCGGAAGGTTTAAGGCGTGTTATTAACGCTACGGGGATTGTAATTCATACAAACCTTGGCCGTGCGCCTATAGCAAGAGCGGCTGCGGAAATAGCTGCTGAGCTTGCAAGCGGCTACAGCAATCTGGAATACAGCCACGTTTCAGGAGAACGGCGAAGCAGACTCCAAAACATAGAAAAAATGCTGACCGACCTTACCGGGGCAGAAGGAGCCCTTGTTGTAAACAACAATGCGGCGGCTGTTTTTCTTGCGCTTGACACATTTTGCAACGGCAAAGAAGCGATTCTTTCCCGAGGTGAAATTGTGGAAATAGGGGATTCTTTCCGCATATCCGAAATTATGGAAGCAAGCGGCTGCAAAATAAAGGAAGTCGGCACAACAAACAAAACAAAGCTGTCGGATTATGAAAACGCCGTAAACGAAAATACGACCATGCTTTTGAAGGTGCATACCTCCAACTTTACAATAATCGGTTTTACAGGAAGCGTTACAACCAAGGAGCTAATGCAGCTTTCCGCCCGAAAAAACATTCCTCTTATGGAGGACATGGGAAGTGGCGTGCTTGTAGACCTAGCTAAACACGGTTACAAATACGAACGGCGTGTTCAGGATGCCGTTAAGGACGGAGCACATATCATTACCTTTAGCGGCGATAAAATGTTAGGGGCTTCCCAAGCCGGTATTATTGTCGGAAAAAAGGAATATATTGAGAAAATGAAGAAAAATCAGCTTTTACGCTGCCTAAGAGTAGATAAGTTATGCCTTGCCGCCCTTGAATACACATTAACCCAATATTTCAACGGCAACAGCATAAAAAACATACCCGTGTACGAATACCTAACTACGCCGCTTAATGAAATCGAGGAAAAAGCCTCCGCTCTTTCTGGAATAATCAGCAAGGCTAATAAGAAGGTCTTGTGTGAAGCAAAGAAATGCATAGGGCGATTCGGCGGAGGTGCTTTACCTGAGGAAAACATTGAAAGCTACGGTGTTTATATAAGAAGCAGCTTTTATACGCCAAAGGTTATTGATGAGCATTTGCGCCGTCAAAGTATACCTATAATAACAACAATACAAAAAGATGAGATTATAATTGATGTAAGAACAATTGATACAGAGGATTTTCAGTATATTGGTGAGGTTTTTGGAAGGTTGGGCTTATACGCCTAAGCACATAACACCCTATTCTCGAAAGAGCTTATAACCTCCAACTGTCCTAATAGCCGCCCCCGAATAAAAATTCATCGGGGGCTTTTTGTTTTTAAAAAACATCTACACTTTTAACACAAAGCCTTTACTCATAATAAACTATAACGGCGAATAAAATTTACAGGGGAGGGCTGCCCATGAAAAAAAAATCCGACCAAAAAAACAGATCCAAAAGATATCAGATAAAAAAGCTTAAAAGCAAGGTTACGGCCATGCTTGAGCTGCCAAAGGAGATAGTTCTTAATCTACCGCATATATCTATTATTGGCAGCGAGGAAATAAATATCGAGAACTACAAGGGAGTTATTGAATACACCGAACAGCTTATAAGGATAAACACAAGCTCGGGTATACTTAGGCTAACCGGAAAAAAGCTGTGTATAAGGCAAATTACCGACGAAAACATCAAAATAACCGGTGTGTTAGGCGCGCTGGAGTATTTATTGTAGTTTAAGGAGCCAAAAAATGATATTATCTTTATGGAATTATTTAAGAGGTTATGTTATTATAGAGGTGACGGGATTTTCTGTTGAGCGTTTTGTGAATCTGGCTGTCCGTAAAGGCGTATATATATGGGATTTTCAATATGCGGAAAGCGCCGCCTCTAAAAGAGGACAGCTTGACAAAGCGGCTTTGGACGTTTCATCTCCCGTTGCAACAATGAAGGTGTCTGTAAAGGGCTTTAAGCTGCTTAAAGGCTGCGCCAAAAAAGCCGGCTGCAAGGTAAGGATTCGGTCGAAAATAGGTGCGCCATTTTATGCATTTCGTTACAGAAAGCGTAAAATCCTTCTTTTAGGCGGTTTGTTTTTCATTTGCGTTTTATATTTTCTTTCCTCTTTTGTTTGGCTCATAGATTTAAGCGGCGTGAAACGGATTGAAAAAGACGCAATACTTGCCTTTTGCAGCAACGAGGGGCTAAAGCTGGGTGCTTTAAAAAGCAGTGTTAATACAAACGATATTGAAAACAAGCTCCTTGCCGCCTTTAGTGATATATCATGGATAAACATTTATATTAAAGGCACAAGAGCCTCCATTACCCTTACCGAAATAATACCAAAGCAGCAGCCTATCGACAAAACAACGCCCTGTAACATAGTGGCAAAAAAAGACGGGCTGATAACAAAAATCGCCACAAGCGCCGGAACACCTTTAGTTAAACAAAAGGATGTTGTTCGGGCAGGTGACGTACTTGTCAGCAGCGAGCTAATTATAAAAAATGACGAAACAGGTACACTAAAAGCGTATACCCATGCGGAAGCTCAGATTTGGGCAAAGCTCTACTACAACATAAATTTTACGCTTCCCTATACCTATTCAGTCAAAAGTTATACAGGCAACAAAAAGAAGTTGTACAGCTTTCAAATACTTGGAAAAAACATTGGTTTATTTAACACTGGAATTTCATACGAAAGTTATGATAAAATTATAAGCAGAAATCAGCTTCGCTTAAATGAAAACTATCCTTTGCCGATAATAATAATAACGACAGAGTACAGGGAATTTAGACCGGTTGAAAAGAGATATACAATCGCTGAAGCAAAAGAGCTGGCCGACAGAATGGTAACAGGCCGAATCATCCGTGAGTTTGACTTTGATACGGATATTATGGATAAAGCCATTGAATACACCGAAGCGCCGGAAGAGCTTATTGTAAACGCCGTTATAACTACTATAGAACGAATAGACGAGCAGGTTCCTTTTAACCCAAATCCGGCGCCACCTCCGGCCGAAACACCGGTTTCCGAAGCCCCACAGCCTGCTAACCAGCCGGTTCAAAACACCAATGCAGCGCCTGCCGAAAACTAACAGACGCTTAATTGAAATCAGGAGTGATTTAACTTAATGGATCAACCTATTAGGCAGCTTGAACTTAAAAACGGAGAAATTTCCAATGTTTTCGGTCATCTAGACGAAAACATAATAAAGCTGGAGAAGGCTTTTTCCGTAAGCATAGTCAACCGGGGCGGAATGGTTAATATTTCCGGAGAAAAAGCGGATAAAGCCTATTCCGTTATGGAAAAGCTGGCCGCCTTTGCTAAAAAGGGCGTCCAAATCAACGAGCAAAACGTCAACTACCTTATCCAGTCATTAGGCGACGAAGGTTTTGAGCGGGTTGAAGAAATAAACGATGAAAACATTTGCCTGACAATATCCGGCAAGCCAATAAGGCCAAAAACAATGGGGCAAAAGCGATATGTTGATTTAATCCGCAAAAACACAATAGTGTTTTCCATAGGCCCGGCAGGCACAGGTAAAACATACCTTGCAATGGCTATGGCCATTACCGCCTTTAAAAACAACGAGGTGGGCAGAATAATACTGACAAGACCCGCTATTGAAGCCGGCGAAAAGTTAGGCTTTTTACCCGGCGATTTACAACAGAAGGTAGACCCCTATCTTCGCCCTCTTTACGACGCCCTTTACGAAATCATGGGCGGCGAAACTTTTACAAAAAACATGGAAAAAGGCGCTATAGAAGGTGCCC
>CAZEYG010000154.1:0-5626 GCA_964516575.1 uncultured Defluviitaleaceae bacterium | reverse complement strand
ATCAATTAATCAGGCCATTGTCTAATCATGTATTTTTCTGACACATAAAAGTAATATATAAACAATAATACAAAAAGGATAAGCTGTTTATATACGGGGATAATAAATTTACTTAGAACGTGTTTTTGTTAGTATTAATCCAAGGGGGGATTTTAAATGGATATAAACTGCACAAACAAATGCCTTTATCAAGCTGACGGGAAATGTAATTTGAATCAGCTTCCGTCGGCTAATGAAATATCCTATGATTTGAATAACAATGATTGCCCGTATTTTTTAGGCAATGACTAGTTTGTATATTGCAAAATATTCATAAAAATGCTATATTATAAAGAAGTTGTATACTATTACGCTGACAATTATGATGGGTTCCCTGGAGGTACTTTTATGGATTTTGAAAGCATATGCAATCAGTATATAAAGATTTTAGAAGAAGAGCTTGTGCCTGCCCTAGGTTGTACAGAACCTATTGCTTTGGCTTACGCTTCTGCAAAAGCTCGCAGCGTCCTTGGGTGTCTACCGAAAAAAATTATAGTTAAATCCTGCGGTAACGTCATAAAAAACGTTAAAAGCGTTGTTGTGCCTAATTCAGGCGGAATGAAGGGTGTTGAAGCGGCGGCTGTTTTGGGAGTCATTGGCGGCGACGATAAGCTTTTGCTTGAGGTATTAAGGCCGGTCACAAAGGAGCATATTGAAAAAACTAAAGAACTGCTGGCAAATGATTATTGCTCCGTTGAGCTTATAGTCGGCGTGGCAAACCTGTTTTTTATTATACGGGCAGAAAACGAAAACGATTGGGTAGAGATTGAAATAAAAGATTATCATACAAATATAACTAAAATAACTGTTAACGGCCAAGTTACCTTTGAAAAACCTACTGAAACCCTGCTGAATGATTCGGCAGACCGAAAATCCTTAAACATAAAAGATATTGTCGGCTTTGCCGATAATGTGGAAATAGGCAGAG
Source organism: uncultured Defluviitaleaceae bacterium (assembly GCA_964516575.1). Classification (GTDB taxonomy): domain Bacteria; phylum Bacillota; class Clostridia; order Lachnospirales; family WRBF01; genus CAZEYG01. The sequence continues at coordinate 4,659 of CAZEYG010000154.1, read as the reverse complement.
TATCGGAGATTTTAGACAAACAAATTGAATACAATACTAAAATCGCTGAGGAAGGCTTACGCAACCAATACGGCGCCGGAATAGGCAAAACCCTGTTGGAGGTATATGGCGACAACATTGCAAACATATCAAAAGCAATGGCAGCTTCCGGGTCCGACGCCAGAATGAGCGGCTCTACCTTACCCGTTATAATAAACTCCGGCAGCGGCAATCAGGGAATGACCGTTTCGCTTCCTGTTATAACTTACGCCAATTACCTAAAAGTTCCGAAAGAAAAGTTATACAGAGCGTTACTTATAAGCAACCTCGTGGCAATCCACCAAAAAGCCGGTATCGGAAGGCTCTCTGCCTTTTGTGGAGCGGTCAGTGCCGCAAGCGGATGTGGCGCTGGTATTACATACTTATACGGCGGTGGATACGAACAGATTGCAAAAACTATAACGAATACATTAGCAAACGTCAGTGGCATAGTTTGCGACGGCGCTAAGCCGTCATGCGCCGCAAAAATAGCTTCATCTGTTGACGCTGCTATTCTTGGGCATAATCTTTCCATGAGTGGTCAAACTTTCCAATCAGGAGACGGTATAGTAAAGGGTGATGTTGAAGAAACAATCAATAATGTTTGTCGTGTAGGAAAAGACGGCATGAAAGAAACCGATGTTGAAATATTAAATATTATGATTGAGAAATAAATAACCCTGCCCAACCGGCAGGGTTTTTACACATTGTATATTCTTTAAAAAATTATTCCTCACATTCTGCATATGTTTCAAATTCCTTAATTATCTCATCATCAGGTTCCTTTGTCATTTTACTGACAACATATATAACTATGGAAGAAACTATAAACGCCGGTAATATTTCGTAAACTGAAAACATTCCGCCGAAAGGTTTTATAAAATTATACCATACAAGAGCTGTTATGCCACCTGATAAAATCCCTGCTATAGCCCCATATACATTTGTTCTTTTCCAATACAGCGAGAAAAGAATAATTGGCCCAAAAGTAGCGCCCAACCCGCCCCAAGCAAAGGAAACAAGAGCCATTACTGTTTTTTGATCAGGGTTTGCTGCTATAGCGGCCGCTACAAGAGCAATTATGGCAACAGTAATTCTGCTGACCCACATAAGCTCTTTATCACTCGCTTCTTTTCTTAATACGGCCTTGTAAAAATCCCCGGCGATAGCCGACGAAGCGACCAAAAGCTGGCTGTCGGCCGTAGACATTGTAGCCGCCAGCAAAGCCGAAAGCAACACACCGGCTATCACACCGGGAAACAGCGATATTGCCAAAGAAATATAAACAGATTCACTGACTAAAGCCTCTGTCATAAAAAACGCTCTACCTACCAAACCGATAACAATAGCGCAGCCATAACAGAAAATCGCCCACACCATAGCTATTTTACGTGATTTAGCCACATTCTTTGGATTACTTATACCCATAAAACGTACAACAATATGCGGCTGGCCAAAGTATCCTAAACCCCATGCCATACATGATACTATCGTTACAAAGGCTATAGAGGTTCCTTCTAAGTCAGTCAGAGGGTTTAACATGCTTGGATTAAAGGCCATAATGCGCTCATATGTAATTCCTATGCCACCCATAGAAGCAACTGCCGCCGCCGGAACAAGAACTACGGCAAGTAATATAAGTATTCCCTGGAAAAAATCAGTCCAGCAAACGGCCAAAAAACCGCCAGCTATAGTATACACAAGAATAACTGCTACAGTCAGTAAAAGCCCTGTGTTCGGGTCTAAACCAAATGTAACGTTAAACAGCTTTGCTCCGGCCACAAACCCGGAAGCTGTATAAAACAGGAAAAATATCAAAATAAATATTGCCGGCAAAATTCTTAAGAGCCCTGTTTTGTCCCTAAAACGGTTAGTAAAGTATTGCGGCAAAGTTATTGAATCGCCGCTTACCTTTGTATATTGTCTAAGTCTTTTTGCAACAAAAAGCCAATTAAGATACGTTCCAATAATAAGTCCAAGAGCAGTCCAGCCTTCCAAAAGACCGGTGGCATATACGGCGCCTGGTAAGCCCATTAGTACCCAAGCGGACATATCCGATGCCTGGGCGCTGACGGAAGAAACCCAGGCTCCTAGCTTTCTATTGCCAAGGAAGTAATCGCTGGGGCTTTGATTTTTCTTCATAAAATAAAACCCTACGCCAACCATAAAAATTAAATACAAAACCATTGAAGCAGCAATTGTTATGTCAAAGTTCATAATTATCCCTCCTTAGAATTGATATATAATACTATATCATTTAAGCCAGTAATTGTAAACTATAGATAATTTTTAAACAATCTTTTTGTTATATCTGCACTATCATCTACAGTTTGATAACCAATATAGGTAAAATCTGCTAATACTTTCTACATAAAAAAAGGGCGCAGCCCTCGTCGACAACTAAGTCTTTTAGGTTTTAGCGTCGCAGACTTTAAACGTTTTGGGTGGATTTATTCCGGCCAAAACGCAAAGAAATGCCGTAATGTGTAGGCATTTCTTCATTAAGTACTCGACAAAGTGGCGAAGCCAATTTGTCGACAGCCTGAGGGCGCAGCCCTTTTGTAAATATAACTATCATTAAATTTTTAATATATTGATAAGTCAAAAAGACGTATCATTTCCTCAAGACTTTCGGCTTTGTTTATAACTTCTCGAAGCCTTGCAGCGCCTTTATAACCTTTAATATACATAGCCATGTGCCGTCGCATTTCACGAACGGCCGTATATTCTCCTTTATACTCTACAAGCATTTTGCCGTGGCGGATTGCCATAGCTATTTTCTCTTCTAAAGATGGATTAGGTAATAACTCTCCTGTTTTTAAGAAGTAAATCGTTTGTTTAAAAATCCATGGGTTTCCATGAGCACCCCGGCCTATCATAACGCCATCACAGCCTGTTTCATTCAACATATTCAAAGCATCCTCCGGTGAGCAAACGTCGCCGTTTCCGATAACTGGGATTCCCACCCTTTGCTTTACCTCCGAGATTATGCTCCAATCAGCCTTGCCGCTGTAGTATTGTTCCCTCGTTCTGCCGTGAACCGTAACAAAAGCCGCCCCGCCCTCCTCAATTGCCTTAGCAACTTCAACAGCGTTAACAGACTTATCATCAAAGCCTTTTCTTATCTTTACCGATACAGGTTTTTCCGTAACCCCAGTCACAGCCTTGACTATACGGTAAACTAACGACGGATTAGTCATCAAAGCGGAGCCGTCCCCGTTTTTAACTATTTTTGGAGCAGGGCAACCCATATTAATATCAATAACATCTGCATTAACATGCTCAATTCTTTTTACTGCCTCCGACATAACATCAGGTTCAGAGCCAAAAAGCTGTAATGCCGCTGGACGCTCGGCTTCCGAAACAGTCAGCATATTACATGTAGCCTCGTTTTTATAAATAATACCTTTTGCGCTTACCATTTCGCTGAAAACAAGGCCACAGTCTAATTCATGGCAAATCAAACGAAAAGGCAGGTCTGTTACCCCTGCCATCGGCGCTAAAAAAACATTGTTTTTAAGTTCGAGCTTTCCTATATTCATATGTTAAACGCCCTCTTAAGTGCTTTAATAACCGCAAAGGCCGCTATAGAGGCTACAACTGCCTCCGCAAGACCAATAGTTGTTAATATAGATAATATTGACAGGATAAAAACTCCGGCAGTACCTGAATTATCCGACAGACCATGACCGCCGTAAATTAAATATAATAAACCTATACAACCTATTGTATTTGTTATACTGCCTAAAGCCGAACCAATAACTATACCTGTGTTTTCGTTTATATTTCTGACCGACTTATATATAAAGTACGTAGTAAAACCTATTAAGATTCTTGGCAAAACCGAAACTACTGGATTAACAAAAAAATAATCCAATACTCCTGAGGGCATTGTAAGAGCCTTAACTAATGTTGCCAAGCCTAAAATACAACCTGCAATCCCTCCCATAACAGGGCCTTCCAGTATAGCAACGATTATTACAGGCACATGCGCTATTGTAACGCTTACCATCGGAAGCGGAATCATTCCCAGGGGCGTATAAGTCAGTATTATACAAATAGCTGTAATAAGCCCCAAAACCACTAATTTTCTGTTATAAGTTGATTGGCTTTTACTAAGCATGTTGATCCCCCTCGGTTAAGTGTTTTTGAATGTTTCTATAAAATTCTTGCCGCTTTTCGTCATAAATAATAAATACCATGTTTTTAAAGAGCGTAATAATTCGGTTTCTTTTTCCGAAAGCTCTGCTATCTCGTTGTTTAACTGTGCTTCATCAAAAGCAAGCTCATCAGCTTCCTGGCGAGTTTCAAAATAAACATTCCCATTTGTGTAAAACCCAATAATAAATACTCCTTTTATTTTTTCTGCCATAACAACCGCAATATGTCTAAGGTTCTTTTGAACTTCTGCAGGTAAAGCGCTAAATTCATCGTTTATATAGAATTTTTCCTTAGAATGAGAAGCAGCCACTATAACCTTCTTATCCTCCAAATCAAGCACCTCACCTATGCCAAAATTTATGTGTCGGATTAACTAATATAGTATATAATATTTTTTTCTTATTGTAAACCACTTGATTTTAAAAGGGAGTGGACAATCGCGTCCACATCAAATAAAATCCACAAGCCCAAACGGTGGCG
>CAZEYG010000153.1:0-5654 GCA_964516575.1 uncultured Defluviitaleaceae bacterium | reverse complement strand
TAGGCAGCTTATCAACATAACTCTTTACCTGCTCATAGTCTGTAAAGCTGTTTTCGTTTACTGTATGGTTTACCTTTAAAAGGGTTTTATAACCGCTTACAAAAGATACTCTAGCCAGCCGGTCGTTAATAAGAGATGAATTAAACTTAAGAAGCTGGGGTTTTTTGCCCGTTATGTTAGTTAAAACCGTATCAGCCACATAAATTTCTCTGACTAGATTTTCGTCCTGCAGCGCTTCAACGTGTTTTACGCCGGTTAACGTATAGTTACCCAGAATATGCCCGGAGTTAATTATAGACTCTGCGGCGGCGTCATATTCGGCCAGCGTGATTGCAGGCATCATAAAAATAACCTTGCTTTCATATTGGCCTAATCGATCCAAAACCGTATGCAGAGTAGTTAAATCTGCAAAACCTTCTACAAGAAGCTGTATGTCTGCCTCGGGCACGTATATTGAAGCGGTATCACCCGGTTCGTCTATTGAAGCACAAATTCGCTCCATATCATCCTTGATACTTTCGCCTACAAGAGGTGTAAGTGCATTTTCAAAATCTTGTATTTTAGGGTTCGGCTTGAAGGTGAAAACAAAATAGGCTAAGCAAAGCGCTGTAACAAACAGCACAATAAGCACTACCCAATAATAATCCTTAATAATTTTCATATAATGATATCCTTATGCTGTTGCGTTATAATAGTATAATATGGCTTTTGTCCTTTGCATGTTTGCAGGCGTTGCGGCAGTCAAACACAGGCACACCTGCTTGGGAAAGCAGCTCATAATCAACCCCAGAGTGAGCCGTTATTATGATAATTAAATCATAACTTTTAAGATCGTCTAAATCGGGATCAGGAATGCTTTCGTATACAGTGTCCTCGGTAACATATTTTTTAACGTGTTTGTCGTATATGTAAATTTGTGCGCCGTTGTCATTCAGGATGTTGATTATATTTACTGCCGGGCTTTCACGCATGTCTGAAATATCAGGTTTATAAGCAACGCCGTATAATAAAATCCGGGAATCCTTAACAGGTTTTTTGTATTCATTTAAAATTCTATAACAGCGTTCTACAGTATATTCTGGCATATAGCGATTTATATCATTAGCGGTTTCTACCAGCCGCATAGTATAACCATATTGCTTGGATTTCCAGCTAAGATAACTGGGATCCAAAGGGATACAATGCCCTCCGATTCCGGGCCCGGGATAAAAGGCCATAAAACCGTAAGGTTTAGACTTTGCCGCTTCAATGACTTCCCATACGTTTATCTTCATTTTATTACATATAACAGAAATCTCATTAATCAAAGCTATGTTTATGTTTCTGAAGGTATTTTCCAAAATCTTTTCCATCTCTGCAACAGCAGGGTTTTCGACTGTTATTACTTCGGCGGTTATAACATTTCTCATAAAAGCCCCAATAATCTCGGTTGCATCCGTTGTTACCCCGCCTACTACACGGGGCGTATTAGCTGTTTGATAAAGGGTGTTACCCGGGTCTACACGCTCAGGGGAGTAACCTAAATAAAAGTCCTCGCCGCATTTAAGCCCCGAGCCCTTTTCAAGAATCGGCATAACCAGCTCATTTGTAGTGCCCGGATATGTAGTCGAAACCAAAATAATGACGTCGCCTTTTTTAAGCTGAAGGGACAAGGCGTCCATGCTTCCTTCAACAAAGCTAAGGTCTGGCTGGAAAAAGCTGTCTAGCGGCGTCGGCACACAAACAAATATAATCCCGGCGTCCTTAATATCCTGTATGTTATGACTTGCTTTAAGTAAGCCGCTGGAAAAGGACTTTTCAAAAACGTCAGGGTTTATGTCTTCAATATAACATTGGCCGGCGTTTATTACTTCGGTCTTATATATTGATAAATCAAAACCTACGGAGCGGTATCCGCTTTTTGCACATTCAACAAGTAAGGGCAGCCCTACGTAACCAAGGCCGATAACGGCAACCTCTACTTCCTTTTTTTCTATTTTGTTAAGTATATCAAGTTTGTTTAAGCTCAATATATCACACCTTTAATCAAATATAAAACAAACGGCAACAAAAAAACAAGGCAAAAAATAACAACCTAAACTAAAGTATTTTTTGGCTAGGTCGTAAGTCTATTATGTCGTCAAAAAGTAAAGCTTTTATGAAGTTATATGATAATGTTAATTATAATATATAGTGGCAAACACAAGGCTGTCAATACTAAATATTTGACAGAATTGCAAAATCAAAGTTGGAAATTAATAATATAAGTGATATAAATAATATAAAAAGGTATTGACAAAGTAGGATAAAAAAGATATTATATACATACCGACCGAATGTATGCGGTTGTGCAGAAAAACCCGAAATGGAGGTTTTAAAATTATGCATACAAAGAAATTGTTCCACAAGGATTTTACTTTAGTAGTTATAGGGCAGATTATATCTTTGTTTGGAAACGGCATTGTGAGGTTTGCTTTGCCCTTATATCTGCTTAACAAAACTGGTTCGGCTTCTCTTTTCGGGATTGTTGTCGCTTTGTCCTTTTTGCCGATGATAATTTTAACGCCTGTAGGTGGCATTATTGCAGACAGGGTAAACAAGCGGAATGTTATGGTAATCCTTGATTTTTTAACTGCCGCTTTAATGGCTGCGTTATTTGTTTTACTTGGTAAGGTTGATTTGGTTGTTCTGCTTGTTGTTACGCTTATGCTGCTTTACGGCATACAGGGAGCTTATCAGCCAACTGTGCAGGCCAGTATGCCTCTTTTGCAGGATAAGGAAAACTTATTGGCGGCTAACGCTATTATAAATCAAGTAGGCGCTCTTGCTGGGTTATTAGCGCCAATCCTTGGGGGAATATTGTTTGGCCTTTGGGGGCTTAATCCGATTATACTGGTTGGCGGCGGCTGCTTTTTATTCTCGGCGGTTATGGAGATTTTTATTACTATTCCCTATACGAAACCAAAGGAAAAGTTAGGCATTCTTGAAATTGTTAGACAGGATTTTTCGGATAGCTTTTCATTTATACGAAGGGATAAACCTGTTATTTTTAAAAGCATTATAATAATTTGTGCTTTTAATCTGCTTCTAAGTGCAATGCTCATTGTAGCAATGCCTGTGCTTATAACCCAAACTCTTGGAATGTCTAACCAGCTTTATGGTTATTCCCAGGGCGCACTTGCGGCGGGTGGTCTTTTCGGCGGGATAATGGTTGGAGTTTTTGCCAAAAAGCTGAGTATTAAAAAGGTATATATGCTGCTGTTTATTTGTTCCGTCTTGCTTTTGCCGTCTGCTGTTTCGTTATGGGTTGGTTTGCCGCCTTTTGTATGTTATTTGTTCATAAGCATAAGTTGTTTTTTCCTTATAAGTGTTGCAACGATGGTTACTATACAAATGCTGACCTTTATTCAAGGGGAAACACCCCAACATCTTACAGGTAAGGTTTTGTCTTTCGTTATGGCGCTTGCAATGTGTACCCAACCTCTTGGGCAGGTTATGTATGGCCTTTTGTTTGACGCCTTTAAGGCCACACCATATTATATAGTATTTGCTGCCGCTGTTTTATCGGGCGGAGTTGCACTGCTTTCTAAAGAAGTGTTTCATAACATATAGATTCGTATTACATAGGTTTATATAACATACGTTCATATTACGGCGGTTAACTTTACCGCCGTAATACTAATACCAGTCAGTTACTCGGTAAAATAACATGAGGCGGCTATGGAAAGCACCTTATCGGAAACCGAATCAGAGCGTGATGTCATAACGATAGGAGCAGATGTTCCGATTATTACGGAGCCTATTTGCTTTTTAGCGTAATATGTGAGTGCTTTGTGAAGCACATTACCCATACAAATATCCGAAACAACTAAAATATCAGCGTTTCCGGCAACAACACCGCCAATACCCTTATGATGAGCTGATTGCTCTGAAATTGCGTTGTCGAGAGCAAAGGGGCCGTCTACGATACAACCCTTTATTTGACCTCTGTCGCACATTTTACTTAATATGGCGGCGTCTACTGTTTCGGGCATTGCTTCGTTGACAGTTTCCAGCGCAGTTATAAGAGCTACCTTCGGCCGCTCATAACCAAACGACTTAGCAAGCAACACAGCGTTTTCAATAATACTCTTTTTTGCGGATAAATCCGGTTTGATATTCATTGCACAGTCGGTTATAAAATGAAGGCCGTTTCCGTCGGGTCTGTCTGTTATGGTAATTTGGGTTATAAGTGCCCCGGTTCTAAGGCCGTTCTCTTTGTCTAAAACCGCCTTCATAAACGTGGCCGTAGGTAAAAGCCCTTTCATGGGCATATGAGCTTTTTTTGTCCTTACCAGCTCAACGGCTTTTTTGGCACAAGCGGCCTCGTTGTCGCAATGAACAATCTCTGTATCACCTAGGTCAAAGCCCCCGGTTTTTATAAGCTCTTCGATTGTGGCCTTGTCACCTGTAAAAATAAACTCTGCTAGGTTTTGTTTTATAGCCGCTTCCGCAACTTCAAGCATTTCAATATCGGCGGCTTGAGCAATAGCAATCTTGCGCTTTTCTATTGAGCCTGCCGCTTTAATTAAATCATTTAAGGATTTTATCATTATTATTTACTCCTTTAAATTAATATTCCTGAATTTCCCATTCACCGTTTAGCGCAAACAAAGCCCCTTCAACTAATGAGGTGATTTCATTTTCACCTGGGAATAAATGTATAGGCGCTAAAAAACCACACCACTTAGTTATTTTTTCGACCAAATATTCAGAATAAGCAAGGCCGCCGGTTAAGGATATTGCATCGATCTTACCTTCAAGGCTAACGGCTGCTGCGCCTATGCTCTTTGCAATCTGATAAATCATAGCATCATAGGCTTCCTTAGCTTCCTTGTCGCCTTGTTGTATTCTAACCTCTACGTCACGGCCTTCCTTTGTTCCTAATATAGCGTAAAGGCCGCCCTTTCCGTTAATTTTGGCATAAAGCTCCTTGTATTCGTATTCCCCTGAATATGCAAGGCGCAAAAGCTCTCCGGCAGGTACTGTGCCCGCACGTTCAGGAGCCATAGGCCCGTCCCCGTCTAGGCCGTTGTTAACGTCTATTACCCTGCCCATTCTATGAGCAGCTATGGACATGCCGCCGCCCATATGGACGATTATAGCGTTCATCTCGTTATAAGCCTTACCTAACTTTGCGGCTGTGCGTCTGCCTACGGCCTTTTGGTTAAGCGCCTGATAGAAGCTTTTGCGGTATATGCCTTTAAGGCCGGTGTACCTTGCTTCAGGAATCAGCTCGTCTATACACGGCGCATCTACCGTCAGCGCCGGGATATTTAATTCCTTAGCTAGGTCATAGGCGATATTACAGCCGACGCTGCAAGGGTGATTTCCATATTTCCGGCTTTTGGCGTCGTTAATCATGGCTTCGCTTATGCGGTAAGTACCGCTGTTCATTGGCTTAACCGGCGCCCCTCTCGACACTATAACGTTAAAGGAGGATAAGTTAAACCCTTGCTCCTCCAGCTTATTAAGTATCGCCTGCTTTCTAAAATCATATTGCTCCCAAATATCAATAAACTTGCTGAACTCCTTAGCAGAATCATGGGACAGCGTTTCCTGGAACAACTTGTTTTCGTTCTCGAAAACAGCTATTTTTGTTGACGTTCCGCCTAAGTTGATTATTAAAAGCCGAT
>CAZEYG010000152.1:0-5671 GCA_964516575.1 uncultured Defluviitaleaceae bacterium | reverse complement strand
TACTAGCGGCCGCCGGGCTAATCGTAAGGTTTATGGGCTTTTTATACAGACTTCCCCTGACAGCGCTTATCGGCGACGTTGGAAACGGCATTTATGCCGCCGGGTATAATCTTTACATGTTCTTCCTTATAATGTCGTCGGCAGGTTTACCGGCCGCTATTGCGAAGATGGTTGCGGAGCGGCTGGCAAAGAACCAATTCAGAAACGCACATCAGGTTTTTAAGGTGTCTGTTTGGGTATCCGGTGTTATGGGTTTTGTCGCTTCATTGGTGCTGTTTTTTGGGGCGGGTTTGTTTTCTGTTGCGATTAAATCACCTAACAGCTACTATTCGATGCTTACGCTGTCACCTACAGTGTTTATCGTTGCTATAATGGCTGTTTTCCGGGGTTATTTCCAGGGCATGAAAAACACCGTACCAACAGCCATATCCCAAATTATCGAGCAGGTGTTTAACGCTGTTTTCAGCGTATACCTTGCTTATGTTTTTGTTTCAAGGGGCGTGGCTTACGGAGCGGCCGGAGGTACTGCCGGCACGGGAATAGGCGCTTTTTTCGGTCTTATGACTATGATAACGATTTACTACATGGTCAGACGATTTATAATTAGGAAAGTATACACTGACAAAGACACAGAAAATTTTGAAAGCAAGAAAGCCGTTGTTTATGAGCTTTTGCGTACTGCGGCGCCGATTATTATTGGCACGGCAATTTTCAGTGTCACTAACTTGATAGACATGGTAATGGTAAACGACAGGCTTATTGCCTGCGGGCAGTTCTCCTCCGAGAAAATAGAAGCGCTTTACGGCCAGCTTACCGGAAAATACGTAGTCCTTACTACACTGCCTGTTTCCATAGCCACTTCTTTAGCTACTGTAGCCGTGCCAACGATAGCTTCCTCTGCCGCTGTTTCGGACGGCGACGGCGTTAAAAGAAAAATTAACATGGCGCTTAGGCTTGCTATGATTTTTTCAATCCCGGCAGCAGTCGGTATAGGTGTTCTTGGCGATCAGATACTGTTGCTTTTGTTTCCTCTATATCCCGGTGGTGGAATCCTTTTGAGAATCGGAGCAGTTAGCATTATTTTCCTTGCACTAGCTCAAATTTTAACCGGTATATTACAAGGTACAGGTTACGTTATTATTCCTGCTTTTGCAGCTTTATGCGGCGGGTTAGTAAAAATTCCGGTTAATTATTTTCTCGTTTCAAAGCCGGAGATTAATGTGTCCGGCGCCGTAATAAGCACTATTTGCTGCTACGCTCTCGCCTCGGGTATTAATATGGTTGCAATATACAAAAAGACAGGTGTTGCCCCTGATTTTATTCAAGTATTTTTAAAGCCTGTTTTTTCGGCGGCAGTCATGGGCTTAAGCTGTTATGTAATATACTATTCGGTTTATATGCTTGTACCAAATAATACTATCGCCTGTATAAGCGCTATTTTATTCGGCGTACTGATTTACTTTGGTTTTATGCTTGCAGTAAAAGGGCTTACAAAAGACGATATTGTAATGTTCCCTATGGGCGGAAAGCTGGCCGCTATTTTAAATTTATAAATTTTATAACCTCCTAGTATAATTTTCCAGTATTTGGTGAAAATGCTAATATTGGAGGTGTATAACCATGGAGAAAAGCAAATATATAAAATATGGGGCTTTTTTGCTTGCGCTTGTCGTCGTAGCTTTAAGCAGTTTTGCCGGATACATGATTTTTAAGCCGGATAAAAAAGCCGGTTCATTATACGCAAGCCCTGAAACAATCGAAGCTGAAATACAATCAAACAGGCTTTTGGACGACAGCATAACAGAACAAACCTTTACAAGCCATAATCCACAGCCAAAAATCTTAGCTACGACAAACATGGTGTATGAATATTATTATACAAGCGACGGAAAAACAGAGCGAACCGAAGAGCTGCCTCCATATTTCATGATTGATATGACAGAACAGTCGCTAAAAGAATCCTTTTCCGAATGGCAGATAGTAAAATTTACAAGCGATGAGGTTGTTATGCAAAAGAATATTGAAGGCAAAAGCAGCCAATACTATATTTTGGGCATTCAGGACGGATATGTGGCAGTGTTTTACGAAGAGCCAATAAACGGAACATCCCTAAAGGAGCTTACCGAAACGCCTATTGCGGCACTCTCCGACGAGGAGCTTATACGGCTTAAAGCCGGTATACACGTTATGGGAAACGACCAGCTAATTAAAGCGCTGGAGGACTACGGCAGTTAATTTGCTTTATTAATAATTTGGTAACAAGCCTTCATTACAGCTACGGCTGGATGGGGGCTTTTATATTAATATTTGTGACTTTTTATTTCCAATATTTCCATATTAAGGGTATAACATTGGGTTTAAATGTCAAAACTTTTAGAAAATGATGGAAACAGGTGATATAATGTTTGACGAAAGGGTTATCTTAATTAAAGGCGACAGCTCAAAATGGTATGAACAAGCAATCTTTATAATTAAAAAGAACGCCCCCCAGGGTAAAATGCCGGTGGATTTTGTAATGGAAGCAGAGCGGATAATCAATAATTATATGTCAGGCAAAGGCAAGGCAACGTTACCCAAACAACCTGAACCGCTTAAACAGCAGGCAATCAACCCGCAGACAGAAAGGCCAAAGAAAGTTAAGCGAAAAAATACATTTGATATTGTGTTAAACACCTTGCTGCTTGTAGGGCTTATGGCGCTGATGGGGATTTTTTTGTGGAGTACGATGTGAATGAACAGGCTTACTGCCCTAAGGGCAGCAGGCCTGTTTTGTTATTGTATTTTCTAATCCCTCACTTATGATACGGTTCGCGACAAACAATCCTAAACTTTCCCTATTTCTCAAATATTCCATTTAATATCATTTATGATACGGTTCTCCCCTAATAATCCGAAACCCTCTGTAAACCTGCTCCAGCAAAATAACCCTCATCAGCTGATGAGGGAACGTCATTTTAGAAAAGCTAAGGCGTAAGTCCGCCCTAGATACTACGGCAGGGCTAAGGCCAAGGCTGCCGCCGATTATAAAAGTAATAGTGCTTGTGCCTTTAACCATAATGTCCGAAAGAAAAACGGCAAGCTCCTCTGATGATAGCTGTTCTCCGCCGATGTCAAGCGCCGCAACAAAATCTCGCTGCCCGATTTTTTCGATTATCTTTGCGCCTTCCTTATCTTTTATGCTTTCGGCTGTAGCTGTGCTTATGTTTTCGGGGGCTTTTTGCTCTAAAACCTCGATAATTTTCACGCTGGCATAAGGACGCAGCCGTTTTTCATACTCTGCCGAAGCTTCCTTTAAATATTTTTCCTTTAACGTACCAACGCACAAAATGTTTATGTTCATTATAAAACCAAAGCCTCACTGATGCCGTTTCTGGCGGCTATCGTAACCTTAAAGTTTTCGCCTTCAAATATTTTATTGGCGTTTAGAATTGTTGTGACGGTATCAAGAGCGATTAGCGGGCGGTTGTTTTCCTCGCTTAGATGGCCTAAAAAAACATGCCTAAGCCGATTGCTCATAATTTCGGCTAATAACCTGCCGCATGAAACGTTTGAAAGATGACCGCGCTTGCCTAATATACGGGCTTTAAGCGCTTGAGGGTATCTGCCGTTTCTAAGCATTTCCTCGTCGTGGTTGCTCTCTAAAAGCAGGGCATCGCTGTCTGATATGTTTTCCTTTATAGTGTCGGTTACGTACCCTATGTCTGTTGCAATACATATCTTTTTGCCAAAAACGCTAAGGCTGTACCCAACCGGATCAGCCGCATCATGGGGAATTTCAAAAGGATTTATACATATGTCGTTAACTATACATCTCTCGCCTGAATAAACAAACCGTTTGTTTTCCGGCGATATTTTCCCTAGGGTTTTAAATCTGTCTATCATATCCCATGTTTTAGCTGTTGCGTATACGGGAACGTTAAACCGCCTTGATAAAACACCTACACCTTGAATGTGATCGGTATGCTCATGGGTCACAAAAATGGCGTCCAGCATATCCCCTGAAACGCCTATAACTCCAAGACCTTTTTGTATCGCAGCGCCGCTTAACCCGGCGTCTACTAAAATATGTGTGTTATCTGTGCCTACGTATATACTGTTGCCGCTTGAGCCGCTGGCAATAGGACAAAATTTCACTTGCATAAAACAGCTCCCAGCATATCTATTCGTCTTTTGTTATGCGCCGGACGTCAGCGCCTAAGGCGTTCAGCTTGTTTTCAATCGACTCGTAACCTCTGTCGATATATTTAATATTTCCGATAGTTGTTATGCCTTCACTAGCAAGACCCGCAACAACCAAAGCAGCCCCGGCTCTTAAATCCGTAGCTATAACCTCGGCGCCTGTAAGATTAGCGGGGCCTTCTATTCGAGCTACACGTCCGTCAACGGATATTTTGCAGCCAAGCCGTTTCAGCTCCGTAATATATTGAAAGCGGTTTTCCCAAACGGTTTCTGTGATGATACCAATGCCACTTGCTACGGACAAAAGCGCCGACATTTGCGGCTGTAAATCCGTTGGAAACCCCGGATAACTCATCGTCTTAACATGAACGTTATTTAAGTTTCCGTTGCTTATAACCTGAATGCTGTCGTCCCCTTCAATCACCTTACAGCCCATTTCCGTAAGTTTAGCCGAAAGAGTGTCCATATGTTTTGGTATAATGTTTTTAACCGTAACATCACCCCCCGTAATGGCGGAAGCAATCATATAAGTACCCGCCTCAATTTGGTCGGGTATAATCGTATATTCACAGCCTTTCAGGCTTTCAACTCCTGTTACTCTGATAACGTCGGTACCGGCGCCTCTTATTTGAGCGCCCATCATGTTTAAAAAGTTTGCAGTATCAACAATATGCGGCTCTTTGGCGGCGTTTTCAATAACCGTTATGCCTTTGGCGCACGTAGCCGCCAGCATTATGTTTATTGTAGAGCCTACGCTTACAACGTCTAAATATATGGTAGTTCCTACAAGCTCATCGGCATAAACCTTAACCATGCCGTGCTCAATAGAAACCTTTGCCCCTAAAAGCTCAAAACCTTTTATATGCTGGTCAATAGGTCTTTCGCCGAAGTTGCAGCCGCCGGGTAAAGGCACCTCCGCTTTTTTAAACCGGGTCAGCAAAACCCCAAGCAGATAATAGGAAGCCCGTATTCTTTTAACCGAATCGTAAGTTACGCAATGACTTGTTATGTTAGAGCTGTCTATAACCAGTGTATGTTCATCTATTCTTTCACAAACCGCCCCTATTTTACTGACGGCGTCTATTAGGCTCGTTACGTCCTCTATGGACGGCAGGTTCTCAATCAAACACCGGCCGTTTGCGGCAATAGCCGCTGGTATTATGGCAACAGCAGCGTTTTTTGCGCCGTTTATATAAACCTCGCCGGAAAGCCGCCTTTGTCCGTGTATTTCCAAATATTCCATTATTGCACCCCGTTAATAAATTTCGGCAAAGCGTAATATAACTGTGTTTAATCGGCCTTGCCGAAACACAGGTCAAAACCCGTACAACCTTAAAGCACGCCCCTTGACCCTTTTTCGCACTGCGGAAAAATCTCGAAAATCTGACGCAACGAACTTAATCAGCAGTTGCCAAACAATATACAGATGATTATACCATTAAATTGTTAATTGTAAATATAATTTTTTATGATAAGACAATAACAGGACGGA
>CAZEYG010000151.1:4697-5680 GCA_964516575.1 uncultured Defluviitaleaceae bacterium | reverse complement strand
ACCTTCCGTCTGCCGTTTCCATACCCGGTGTAACCATTGTATGGAAAAATGCAAAACTGACGAGCCGGTTTTCCGTGAGGTGACTCCGGGGCATTTTGTCTCCTGCCACTTGCTGTAAAATGGAGGGATTCTAAGTTATGATAATACGTCAGGATATTAAAGAGCTTGCTGACTTCTTTTATAATAATACATCCGAAAATAACGAGGTTTACTACGTTAAGTGGACGTTCCCGAACAATGAGTTGCCCGACCTTTCTATTGAAAAGGCCGAAAAGGACTATCAGCTTGCGGCAGAAACACTTAACAAGGTTGAGGTTATGTTAAATGAGCCGTCATTGTCACACAACGATGAAATTATTCTAAAGGTACTTAGGTACTATTGCGGTTATATTCAGAAAAACTATCTTGATTATTGGTACAAGTTTGATTTGAATCACTATCGCTGCCCTTTGAACCACTTGTTTGAAAAGCTGGACGGTATTAGCTCCGATACACCCGACGGACAAAAAAAGTTTCTCGACATATTCAGCCGCTTCCCTCAATTTTTGCGTGGTTTGAAGGGTAAAATGGAGCTTCAATCAAAGCGTTATATTCGTTTGCCTGTAGAGGCATGTAAAATTGTTTTAACTACACTGGAGCGCTATCGCAAAATGGCTTTAAAGCTTGTTCGCTGCGAAAAAAGCAATGAGATTTCAAAAGAGGTTATCGCTGTTCTTGACGAAATCGAACGTTATATTCGAGAGGATTATATGCCTTATGCGCCACAGACAGTAGGTTTAGGCCAGTATCCTGGTGGACACGAGATGTACAAACGTCAGGTTGAGATATACATATCCTGTGATACGCCGCCTGAGGAAATTCACCGTATAGGTTTTGAACAGCTCCAAAAAACAAAAGACAAAATTCGATTGATTATGCAAAAGGTAGGTTTTAACGGCACAATTGAAGAGAATATCCGATTTGGTGACTTGCAAGCCTCTATG
>CAZEYG010000151.1:0-4687 GCA_964516575.1 uncultured Defluviitaleaceae bacterium | reverse complement strand
TGACCGCTTTAAATTTAAAACCCCGGAAGAGATGCAGCAGGTTATGACCGGTTATTTGGACAAAATCCGTCCGCTTATGCCGCTGTATTTTAACAGAATGCCAAAGGCAGATTGTGCTGTTGCCCGGATTGACCCGTCCCGTGAAGCAACAACCTCTTGGGGGTATTATAATGTTCCGGTTGAACAACCTATAGGTGTTTATTACTACAGCGCCGCCGAGCTTGATAAGCGCTGTCAGGTACGTAACAATGCCGTTGTTTACCACGAATTACTGCCCGGTCATCATTATCAAATGAACCTGGTTTTGGAGGATCCAACCTTACCCGATATTATCCACCACCATTACAACACTGCCTGTGCTGACGGCTGGGCAGAATACGCCTCAGGCTTTTGCGAGGAAATCGGGTTGTATGATTCATATAACGAGTATGGCCGCCTTACATGGGACGCTTTTCTTTGCTGCCGATTGATTGTGGATACAGGCCTTAATGCTCTAGGATGGACTTTTGAGCAAGCCGCCGAATTTTTACGCCAAAACACAATGTTTACCGAGCATGAAATTAATTCTGAGCTTCTTAGGTATACAATCGCTATGCCTGCACAAGCTCTGTCCTACAAATGGGGCAGTATTAAATTTTTCAGCTTTAAGGAACGGGCTATCCGTGAGCTTGGGGATGATTTTGATTTAAAGGAATTCCATGATATGTTGTTGGAATTCGGCTCTATTCCCCTTAACATAATTGAAGAGCATTTTGAATGGTATCTTAACCAGAAAAAAGCAATAATTAATAAATAGCTTTAAGTAAAATACTGTATATGAAAGAAGGAATCCCAATGAAAGAAAAACTTCGTGTCGGTTTAATCGGCGCCGGACGGTGGTCTACAAGAGCGCATATTCCCGGTTGGGTACGCTCAGACCTTTGTGAGCTTGTTTGTATATGTGACGTAGACGCTGAAGTTGCCGAGCAGCGTGCTAAGCAATTTGGTGTCAAAGAATTTACAACGGACGCATACAAGATGATTCAGCGGGGCGATCTTGATGTAATCGATGTTTGTACAAGAGACGAACACGGCGAGCTTCATGAGCCTATGACTGCCGCCGCTTTAGCCGAGGGTAAACATGTCCTTGTTGAAAAACCTGTTGCTGGGGATTATAGACGAGTTCGTGAGCTTGCGGATATTGCCAAGAAAAAGGGGCTTAAAACAAAGGTTGGCCTTACGTTCCGTTATGCGCCGGCCGTACAGTATATGTTTGAGATGGTTCGGGATGGTTTTATTGGCGAACCATACGTATTTAACGGTTATGAGCAAAACTCCCAGTGGATTGACCCATACAATCCCCAAGATAAGCGTATTCATAAGGTACGTCCTGACGGCCCACTTGTTGGTACGGACTTATCCCGTGAGGGTATTGAAGTTGGTTCGCTGGAGGGTTACGGTGCGCCTACTATAGACATAGGCCTTGAGCTTGTTAACTCCGACATAACTCAGCTTGTTTGCTCTATGCAGAACATGGTTAAATACCGCCGCCGCACAAATCTTGATACTGAGCTTGAGCGGATAAACTGGGATGATGCCGATATGTTTATCGCCGAATGCAAAAACGGCGCTCTTTATTCTATGCAGACCAGCTTTGTTACTGTTGGTAACTACCCCGGTATTGAGGCACGGATTTACGGCTCGAAGGGTGCGATTATAGCACGGCTTGTTACAGAATTCGGCGTCCTGCAAACGATTAAGGTTGCGACAAAAGACGAAGTAGAATTCCGCCAGCTTGAAATCCCTGAACGTTTCTGGAGCCCAGGTCATAAACCTGAGGACGAATGGGACACAGCTTATTACGGAAACCTGATTCATAACTTCTTACAGGAAATCCATTCAGGTGGTGAAAAGAACGAAGGAAACTTTGAGCAAAGCGCTAGGGTGCAGGAGATTATTAACGCCGCCGCCCTTTCCCATCGTGAACACCGTTGGATAGAGCTTCCGTTATAAATTTTATACAACAATAAAAGCCGCCGGGTTAAATTTAAACCCGGCGGCTTTTTGTAGAAGACGTTATTACAAACCAACTATATTTTGTGGCTTTCCGTCGAGGAAAGCAAGAATGTTTTCAGAAACAACCCCAAGAAGCCGTTCTCGTGTTTCGCGGGGCATCCACGCCACATGCGGCGTTACCACAACACGAGGATGGTTATATATGCGGTTTTCTGCTGAAGGTGGTTCGGTTGACATAACATCTGTGCCAAGAGCCCAAAGCTTTCCGCTGTTAAGGGCTTCAACAACCGCATCTTCGTCAACTATTGCGCCCCGGGCAGCGTTCAGTAAAATAGCGCCAGTTTTCATTTTTGCTATTGTCTCTTTTGAAAAAAAGCGACGTGATTCATCGTTAAGCGGCGCATGTATAGTTACAACATCCGACGAGGTCAAAAGCGTGTCCGTATCAACATAACGGATGAAAGCATCTGCCGGAGCTGTTGATGGGAACTTGTCGTAAGCAAGTACGTTCATACCAAGGGCGGCGGCGATATGCGCCACTTTCCGGCCAATATTACCCGCTCCATAAACGCCAAGGGTCTTTCCCGCAACCTCATATGTCCGAATTGCGACAACCTCCGGGCTATCCTCTTTTAGCCAGCGGCCTGAATGCACTAATTCGTTAAAATCGCCAACACGGGCAACAATCTCAAGCAGAAGAGCAATTGTGTGTTGCGCTACGGCGTCGGTTCCGTAGGCAGGCACGTTACATATCGTTATGCCACGCTCTTTTGCGGCTTGAAGGTCAATCATGTTATAACCGGTTCCAAACGTGCCGATGTAACGTATGTTTGGGCAGGCATTAATGACCTCACGAGTGATGAGAACACGATTAACAAGCACACCCTCAGCATCTCCAATCCGCTCAATGGTTTGCTCCGGAGCTGTTGTGTGGTGCCACACCTGCTCATGTTGGCCAATTTGAAGGCCTATATTGTCAAAATTGGCAAGAAACCCATCCAATGCAACAAATTTCACTAAAAATCCCCCTGACTATAGACAATTTGCTTTTTGTAGAATCGCATCCAGCTTTACCTTATCCTCGGCGCTAGAATCAGAAAGAGGACTGCGGACACAACCGCCCACATAACCCATACGGGTAGAGGCATATTTAAGCCCTGAAATACCAAAGGCGCCGGTAACAGCAGCGTTAACAGGGAACATACGCTGATATAGAGCCATAGCCGCTTGCGTATTACCTGCTTCAAACAAGGTTTGAACTTCTGTTATCTCGTTAGGGCAGCAATTAGCCATTGCTGAAATAATGCCTGTAACTCCCATAGCTAAAGCCGGATACCAAGCGCCGAACGTACCTGTCATAACCTGGAAGTCCGGGTCGGCAACACGTAAAAACGTAGCAAGCTGAGGCACGTCACCGTTGGAATCCTTCATGCCGATAATATTCGGATGTTTGCTAAGAACCTCAATTGCGCCGGCTGGAATGTTCACATGGGTAAACTTTGTTACATTATAAATCAAAATTGGAATATCGCTGTTGTCTGCCACGGCTGTAAAGTATTTAACAAGCGCCTTTGAATCCATAGAGCCGCCGTAAAAACAAGGAGTCAGAACAAGAGCAGAATGTGCGCCTAGCTTAGCGCATTTGTTTGTTAAAGCAATTGTTTCTCTTTCGGATTCAAGGCCGGTTCCTACTATAATATGGCGGCCTGGAGTTGCGTTTTCAACAGTCAGCCGAACAAGCTCCAGCTTCTCTTCCTCGTTAAGATAAGGTGTTTCGCTGTTTGAGCCGATTACTAAATAACCAGCCAGCTTGTCTTGATTCCATTTAAGGACATTAGCCTTAAAACCCTCATAATCTACATCGCCGTTTTCAAGAAAAGGGGTAATCATCGGAGGGAGAACCCCATGTATTGGTTTCATAATTTGTGCTCCTTTCAGTTATGGTTTTCATGTAATAATGCAGTAATATAAAACTATTTCAGAGTACCGATTGCAGCCTCTATGCGATCCATGCCTTTTTTAATGTTTTCCATTGAGTTTGAATAGGAAATACGAACATTACCAGGGCATTCAAAAGCCTCTCCGGGCACAACGGCTACTCCAGCCTCTTCAAGAAGAAATTGTGATATAGTCATTGCGCTTTCCAAAACCTTATCGTTCCAGCGCTTGCCGTAAAGGCCGGTAACGTTAATCATAATATAAAATGCGCCTTTAGGAAGCGAACATGTCATTCCCTCAAAGGACTGTATCCGCTCAAACATATACTTGCGGCGTTTGTCAAATTCAACAACCATGGCGGCAAGTTCATCTTGAGGGCCTTCCAGCGCTTCTAACGCCGCTTTTTGGGTGATAGCGGCAGTGTTTGAAGTAACGTGCCCTTGCAGAGCGTTTACTGCCTTAATAATATCGGTTGGCCCAGCCGCATAACCAACACGCCAGCCGGTCATAGCGTAAGTTTTTGAAAAACCGTTGATTATGATTGTACGGCTTTTAACTTCTTCGGAAAATGATGCGATACATTCGTGCTTTTGGCCGTCATATATGAGTTTTTCATAAACCTCGTCAGAAATAATACAAAAATTATGTTTAACTGCAAGTCCGGCTAAAGCCATAAGGGCTTCCTTTGAATATACGGCGCCGGTGGGGTTGTTCGGAGTGTTAATAATAATGGCTTTTGTTCTGGGCGTGATTG
>CAZEYG010000150.1:0-5726 GCA_964516575.1 uncultured Defluviitaleaceae bacterium | reverse complement strand
TTTTTTTTTTCAAAAAAAAAAATGAAAAATTTTATGTTTACAAAAATTAGAAAAAAAAGACCCATGGTATAATTTCCGCCATGAGTCTTAAAAAAACAAGTATCTAAATTTTAAAATAATCTATAGCGCCTTTAAAAATCAACTGTTCGTCTGCATATGGTACATTCTTGTAAAGCCCAATTCCTGCTCTTTCGCTATGCCCCATTTTACCGAGTATTCTGCCATCCGGGGAGGTTATGGCCTCAATAGCTAAATCCGAGCCGTTGGGGTTAAAGCGGATGTCGTTTGTGGCTTCGCCGCTATCATCTACGTATTGAGCAGCAATCTGGCCGTTTTCAGCCATTGTTTTAATATGTTGTGCCTCTGCAATAAACCTACCTTCGCCGTGGGATATTGCTACCAAGGAAATGTCTCCAACCTTATGATACATAAACCATGGCGACAGCGTGGAGCTTATACGTGTATGGACTAGCCGAGATTGATGCCTGCTTATTGTATTGTACGTAAGGGTAGGACTATTGTCTCTTTGCCCGGCTATTTTTCCGTATGGCAAAAGCCCGGATTTAACAAGAGCCTGAAAACCGTTGCAGATGCCTAAAATAAGCCCGTCTCGCTCATAAAGCAGCCGGTTGATTTCTTCTGCTACCCGTGGGTTTCGTAAAACAGAAACGATGTATTTTGCGCTGCCGTCCGGCTCATCACCGCCGCTAAACCCACCCGGCAAAGCAAGTATAGAGCCGACTCCAAGCGCCTTACAAAATCCTTCTATGCTTTCCTCTATATCCCTTGCCGAACGGTTTTTGACAACGAATATGTTGGTTTTAGCGCCGTATTTTTCAAAAGCCCTAGCTGTATCGTATTCACAATTTGTGCCGGGAAACACCGGGATAACAACGGTTGGCTTGCCTTTTGGGCCGGTGTATGAGAATGTGTGGTTGTTATTGAAGGATATAGTCTCCGGCTTAGGAATTCTATTACCGTCTTGTAAAGTGGTTTTATAAACCGGCTCAAGAACACCACCCCATCGGCTTTCCAACTCTGAAATATCAATCTCTACGCCGTTTGCTATAATTGCCTTTTCATCTGTTGTTACGCCTATTTTCTTGCCGATAGTAATATCTCCTGAAACCTCTGCCAAAAAGCTGCCATAACCCTTTTCAAACAATCCGCCTGTGTCAAGGTCTATTACGGCACCAATTCCGTTACCAAAGGCCATCTTTGATACGGCCTCACAAACGCCACCGAAGCCAATCGCATAAGCGGATAATATTACCTTTTCCTTTATTAAGCTCTCAATTTGATTTAATGTGCTTATTAAACTTTGCTTATCCAAAAGACCGTTTTCTGTCTTTTCTGGTTTTATTAAATATATATTACTTCCGGCTTTTTTAAACTCCGGCGATATAATATTTTCAACCTTACCTAACCCTACGGCGAAAGAAATAAGCGTTGGCGGCACGTCAAGCCGGCCAAAGCTGCCAGACATAGAATCCTTGCCGCCTATAGCGCCTAAACCAAGAGCAAGCTGGGCTTCCAGCGCCCCCAATAAAGCCGAAAAAGGCTTACCCCATCTGACCGGGTTATCCATAAGCCGCTCAAAATATTCCTGAAAAGAAAGCCAGCATTTGCTGATTGTTCCACCTGCCGCAACCATCTTACAAACCGACGAAACAACGGCGTAATACGCCCCTGAAAACGGATCTTCCTCTGATAGATAAGGGTCAAAACCATAGGCCATAATTGAACAAGCGTTAGTTTCCCCCGAATACACCGGCAACTTAGCGCACATGGCTTGAACCGGCGTGCTTTGATGCCTGCCCCCTAAGGGCATAAGCACTGTTCCGGCGCCGATTGTGCTGTCAAATCGTTCTATCAAGCCTTTTTTTGAGCAAGTATTTAAGCCGGTCAAACAGGAAACCCATCTGTCTTGCAAAGAATATTCAGCCTCTGCTTCTGTTATAATGTCCCGCTCCAAAACCTTAACGTCTATATGTTTTAACACGCCGTTTGAGTTTAAAAACTCCCGGGATATATCAACTATCTTTTCCCCTTGACTAAACATAACAAGCCGGTTTTTGTCCGTTACATTCGCCACTATAACCGCATTCAGGTTTTCTAACCCGGCAAGCCTAATAAACGCCTGGGCGTTTTCGGCGGCTACAACAACCGCCATCCGCTCCTGGGATTCGGATATTGCTATTTCAGTGCCGCTTAACCCTTCATATTTAAGGGGCACGGCGTCAAGATTTATTTCAAGACCGTCGGCTAACTCACCGATAGCAACGGCTACACCTCCGGCGCCAAAATCGTTACATTTCTTAATCAACAAGACAACGTCTGGGTTTCTAAACAAACGCTGGATTTTTCGCTCCTCCGGCGCATTACCCTTTTGAACCTCCGCTCCGCAACTAAGTAACGAGCTTTCGTCGTGAGCTTTTGATGAGCCTGTAGCGCCGCCGCAGCCGTCCCGGCCTGTTGCGCCTCCAAGTAAAATGACCAAATCACCGGCTTCCGGCCTTTGCCGTACAACGTTTTCAGCAGGGCAAGCGCCTATAACAGCCCCTACTTCCAAACGTTTTGCCACGTAACCGGGGTGGTAAACTTCGTCTACAAGGCCGGTTGCAAGGCCTATTTGATTGCCGTAGGAGCTGTACCCCGCCGCAGCAGTCCGGCATATTTTAATTTGCGGCAGCTTGCCGGGCAACGTTTCTGAAAGGTTAGCTAGCGGATTACCCGCCCCCGTAACCCGCATAGCCTGATAAACATAACTTCTGCCGGATAGGGGATCTCTTATGGCTCCGCCTATACACGTAGCCGCCCCGCCAAAGGGCTCAATTTCCGTAGGGTGATTATGGGTTTCGTTTTTGAACATCAAAAGCCACTTCTCGCTTTTGCCGTCTACATCAATATCAACCTTAACGCAACAAGCGTTAATCTCGTCGGATTCGTCTAAGTCCTTTAATACACCGGTTTTTTTAAGGTGCTTTGCGCCGATAGTAGCTATGTCCATAAGAGTAACAGGGCGGCTTTTGTCCTTATAAAGCTCTTGCCTGACGGCCAGATACTTCTCATAAGCCGATTTCACGGCTTTATTTTCAATGGTTATATTATCAAGGCTTGTTAAAAAAGTTGTATGTCTGCAATGGTCTGACCAATAAGTGTCAATTATTTTAAGCTCTGTTTGGGTAGGATTACGTCCTTCCTTTTCCTTAAAATACGACTGACAAAAGGCCAAATCCAAAACATCCATAGCAAGCCCCTGCTCCTTGATAAAGGCCTGCCTCTGACCTTCGCCCATATCAATAAAGCCGTCAAGGACAGGTGTTTTATCCTGCTTGCCTGCTTCACGGATAAGTGTTTTTGGATGTTCCATAGAAGCCTCACGGCATTCAACCGGGTTTATAACATAACTCTTCAAAGCATCTATTTCCTTATTGGTAAGGGCGCCATAAAGACAATATATTTTTGCGCTATGGACAACAGGCTCTAACCCGCCGGTTACAAGCCGGATACATTGGGCGGCGGAATCTGCCCGTTGGTCAAACTGACCAGGTAAATACTCCACGCCGAACATAACCCCAACCTCATGGTCTAAGCAGCTAAATACCATATCCACAGGCGGCTCTGAAAATACGGAATCTATAAGCTCATCAAAAGCACCGCTGTTTATGCCTTCAACATCATATCTGTTGTATATTTTAAGGCCGGTCAGGCTTTTTATGCCTAAAAAACCTCTTAGATCCTCAAAAACCTCTTTTTCCTCCGTAGCATATTCAGCTTTTTTTGTTACGTATATTCTGTGAACAGCCAAAAGAATATCACTCCCTCTGTTGCTAAGTAACCGCTAGTAATACTTCCCTATATCCCTTCTATAAAAACAACCCTCAAAGGTAACCTTATCAATGGCTGAATAAACAATCCTCCGTGCTTCTTCCAAATCAGCCGCCGTTGCTACAAGACCAAGCACACGGCCGCCGTTTGTATAAAACTTGCCGTCCTTTTTTATAGTGCCTGCATGAAGCACGTCAAGGAATGGATTATCGCCCTTTTCGTCGAGGCCGGAAATAACCTTGCCTTTTTCATAACTTCCCGGATACCCGCTTGAGGCCAAAACAACGCAAACAGCGCTGTTGTCTGAGCATTCAACCACCTGCTTGTCCAAATATCCGCCTCTTACTGCCTCCATTATGTCTAACAAATCGGTTTTTAAAAGAGCAAGGCATACCTGTGTTTCCGGGTCTCCAAGGCGGCAGTTGTATTCAACAACCTTTGGCCCGGCTTCCGTCAGCATAAGCCCGAAATACAAAACACCCCTATATTCTCTGCCCTCTGCTTTCATTGCGTTTACAGTAGGCACAAATATTTCGTCCATACATCTTTTAGCGATAACCTCCGTATAATACAGGTTCGGCGCAATAACACCCATGCCGCCGGTGTTTGGGCCTTTGTTCCCGTCAAAAACCCGCTTGTGATCCATAGCGGAAACAAGAGGTTTTATTGTTCTGCCGTCGGTAAAACACAAAACCGATACTTCTGCTCCGCTCATAAATTCTTCTATAACAATTTCCTTGCCACTTTCCCCGAAGCTCTCGCCGGATAACATTCCTCTGACTGCCGCCTTAGCCTCATCTATGCTTTCGGCAATAATAACCCCTTTACCCAAAGCAAGACCACTTGCCTTTATTACAACCGGTAGGGCACATGAATTTTCTAAATAATCAATAGCTTCTCTTTCGTCGGTAAATATCTTGTACTTAGCCGTGGGTATGCCGTATTTTTGCATAAAATCCTTAGCAAAGGCTTTACTTCCCTCTAAAACAGCGGCGGCCTTGTTCGGGCCAAAAGCTGGTATCCCAACCTTTTCAAGCTCGTCAACCAATCCAAGAACAAGAGGGTCGTCCGGCGTGACAACAACAAAATCTATGCCTTTTTCCAAAGAAAAATCAACCAAACCTTTAATATCGGTAGTTTTAATATCCACACAACTTGCCAAAGCCCCAATACCGCCGTTCCCAGGGGCGCAGTAAAGGTCGGTTACTCGACTGTTCTTTTTAAGCGCCCGAACAACGGCGTGTTCACGCCCTCCGCCGCCTATAACTAGAATTTTCATAATCACACCACCCCTAATGCTTAAAATGCCGCATACCTGTAAGCACCATAGCTATACCAAGCTCATCACAGGCTTTTATGCTGATTTCATCATTAACAGAGCCACCCGGTTGGATGATTGCGCTAATACCGGCCTTAGCCGCCGCCTTTACGCAATCGTCAAATGGGAAAAACCCATCGGAAGCAAGGACGGCTCCCTGGGCATGTTCACCGGAGTATTTAAGGGCAAGCTCCAGCGCCGTAATACGATTAGTCTGCCCTGGGCCAATGCCAATTGTCCTGTTACCCTTCACTATAGCAATGCCGTTTGACTTAACATGCTTAACAACCCTCCAGGCAAAATCAAGCTGCTTTAGCTGAATATCATTGGGCCTAACGTTCGTAGGGAAGCTCATTTTATCTATGTTTTCAACATCGGAATTTTGTATAAGCAGCCCCCCGGAAACCTTCTTAATATCCAAATTACCTGAAACATTTCTACAGCTTTTAGGGTCTATTTTCAAAAGCCTGATATTTTTCTTTTTCATAAGAAGCTCAAGAGCCCTTTGGTCGTAATCCGGCGCAATAATAATCTCCAAAAATGTTTTAGCTAATTCCGTTGCCGTATCAAAATCAAC
>CAZEYG010000149.1:0-5729 GCA_964516575.1 uncultured Defluviitaleaceae bacterium | reverse complement strand
TAATGTCACGGCTGTTATGCAATGAATACCCAACCGCAAAATAACCCACCGTAAACCCCCCAACAAGGCAAAGGCACGGTATACCGTACATTATCAAAACGGCTTTTAAAAAATTACCGTTGTCTATTTCAATATTTACAAGGTTTCCTTCTTTTGCGGCGCAAAGGTTTTTGGCGGTTAGAATCATTTCCTTTTCGCTAAAACCTGCCGTACACATTTTGCATTTGGCGCACGCTTCGGTTCGCATAAGACTGACCTTAACAAACTGCCCGTCCACCGAAAGAACCTTACCCTGCTCTCCCATAAATACGCCTCCTGTTTAAATACAACAAAAAAGACTCTGCCAAGCCGGGTTCTAAGAAATTTTAAAACCATTTTTTAGGTGGTTGAGCCTGTATGGTTTCGTGCTCTGCAGAAAAATGTCTACAGCACGCATACCCACCAAACAAGAACTTTTATCCCGTAAAATAGCTGTTGGTTATAAATATTTCGTTAAATCGCACTCGGAAGAAATCTTTTTGCTTAATAATATTATACACATATCACCGCAAAATGCAACAATTTTTTTGAGCCTGCAACCGCCGGATATTTACCTTTATGCTCCGGCGTGTTATTATTATGCCTACGGCAAACTGGTGACAGAGGTGTTTCATGCTTTTTAATTCAACGGTCTTTATTGCTTTCTTTATACTTACGGCCTTTTTATACTATGTAATCCCTTATAAACATAGGTGGATTCTTTTGCTTCTGGCAAGTTATATTTTTTATATGGCGTGGAACCCGGCCTTTATTTGTCTTATACTTTTTTCAACCTTTATAAACTACGCCGCCGCTTTAAAAATCCATGGGGAAAGGGACAAACGCAAGTCTCGTACAACCTTTTTGGTTACGCTTTTAATAAGTTTTGGTTTGCTTTTTGTGTTTAAGTACCTGACGTTTATTAACGATACGTTTATATATTTATTTTCCAAAGCCGGAATTTATTACAACATTCCTAAGTTTAGTATTATACTACCTATGGGCATATCTTTTTTTACTTTCCAAGCCGTTGGATATACTATTGATGTTTATAGGGGCGACTTTAAGCCGGAGGAGAATTTTTTCAGGATGTCGCTGTTTATTACCTTTTTCCCCCAGCTTGTAGCCGGGCCCATAGAAAGGTACACTGACCTAGCGCCCCAGCTTTTTACGGACAAGAAGTTTAAATCGGACAACCTTATAACCGGTCTTAAGTTTATGGCCTTCGGCCTTTTTAAGAAGGCTGTTATAGCCGATCGAATAGCCGTTTTGGTTAACACTGTGTTTAGCTCGCCAAAATATTATGACGGCCTTGCCCTTACGATAGCAAGCCTGTTTTTCACCTTCCAAATATACTGCGATTTCAGCGGTTATTCGGATATTGCCCTAGGCTGCGCCAAAATACTGGGCATAGACCTTATGCAAAACTTCAGACAGCCCTTTTTAAGCAAAAACACCCAGGATTTTTGGCGGCGATGGCATATTTCCCTATCCCAGTGGTTTAAGGATTATTTGTATATTCCTATGGGCGGAAGCAGAGTTTCAACCCCAAAACATTTTTTTAACACCTTCATAACCTTTTTGGTCAGCGGCTTATGGCACGGAGCAAACTGGACGTTTGTTGTTTGGGGCGCTTTACATGGGATCTATCGTATAATCGGCGACGTTACGTTTAAGATCCGGCGAAAGATTTTCTCCTCTTTGGATAAGTTGCTTATAACAAAGCTGTTTCGTATAGTATTCACGTTCTTACTTGTATGTACGGCGTTTATATTTTTTAGAGCAAACACAGTTACTGACGGTTTTTATATTGTATGTAATTTGTTTTCAGGTTACGGTAATCTGACCGACTTTACTTACGTTTTCCAAACGCTTAACAGCCTTGGTATTACGTTTTTAGAGCTTATAATAAGCCTAGCGCTTATATTGTTTTTATACATGACCGACATTATTTCGGGCAAGGAAAACATCCATGTGAAGTTAATGGGCTTTCCGTTTATTATAAGATTTAGCTTTTATATCTTAATTACAATGGCAATCATATCATTAGGAGTGTATTATAATGCAGGGCAGTTCATCTACTTCCAGTTTTAAGCCGCTAATATTTAAGACGGCGCTGTTTTTAGCCGTTATTTTACCGTTTTTTATGTTTACCGGCGTTATATACGAAAAAGCCTCCACAAAAAACAAAATCAACGAATGGAGCAGAAAACGCTTTGAGGAATTTTACGCCTTACCAAAAAACAGTATTGATCTATTGTTCATAGGCTCCTCTCATTCATACTGCACCTTTGACCCGGAGGTTTTTGACGAATACGCCGGAGTAAGCAGCTATCAGCTTGGTATGCCGGAGCAATACGCCGACACATCATATTACACGTTGCTTGACACCCTTAACTATCAGCAGCCAGAGGCCGTTGTTATGGAAATATATTGGGGCGTTTTGGACAAGCCCTTTAACCATAAGCAGGCCGACAGCCTGTTTCAGGCTCTTTCAAACAAACCATTAGAGACCCAATATAAGGAACAGGTCTTTCCCCTTAACGAAAAAATCAAATACGGCCTAAAGCCTATAAGGTTCCAGCAGGATTTTATCGCATACCTAAACAACAGGCTGATAAACAAAATCCGTAACGACTACGGTTTCAGTCATCTAAAGGAAATACAGGAAGGTGAGGAATACTACCGCTCCAAAGGGTATATTTATTGTGATTATATAATGACCCCTGAGCAATATAAGAAAATCAAGCAAGGTATTGGCTTTAACGGCGGAAAGTGGTCTCTTGATAAAACACAGAAGGAGTATTTGGAAAAAATAATAAGGTTATGCGCCGAAAAGGAAATAGCGCTTTTTTGGGTCACGGCTCCTGTGTCAAATATTTATTTCAGCAAAATAACCGAATATGAAAACATCCATAACAGCGTATCAACTTTAGCCGAAAAGAACGGAATACCCTATATGGATTTTAATATGATAAACAAAGAAGAAAATCTATTTTCAGACGATGTTTTCAGAGACGGCGCTCATTTAAACGATAATGGCGCAAAAGTCGCTACAAAATACTTTGCTGAATATTATAAAAAGAAGTAATGCCCTTTAAGTTCCCTTTAAGGGCATTACTTCTTCTTAAATTAAGCCGTTGCCTTAACAAACTGGCTGTTATACAAATTCGCATAAAAGCCACCCTTTGCCATTAGCTCCTCATGAGAGCCCTGTTCAACAATATCCCCTTTGTTCATAACAACTATCAAATCTGCATTTCGTATGGTCGAAAGCCTATGGGCTATTATAAAGCTGGTTCGGCCGGTCATCAGGTTATCCATTGCTTTTTGTATGAGAAGCTCCGTTCTTGTGTCTACGGAGCTTGTAGCTTCGTCAAGTATTAATATTTCTGGGTCGGCAAGTATAGCTCTTGCGATTGTTAAAAGCTGTTTCTGCCCTTGGGATACGTTTGTAGCTTCTTCGTTTAAAACCATATTGTACCCGTCCGGCAAGGTTTTTATGAAATGGTGAGCTTGGGCGGCTTTTGCCGCTTTTATGACCTCCTCCTCCGATGCGTCCAGCTTGCCGTAACGTATATTATCCGCTATTGAGCCGTTATACAGCCACGTATCCTGTAAAACCATTCCAAAGGCGCTTCTTAGTTCGTCCCGCTTAAACTCCCGTATATCCCGGCCTTCCAGCATAATTGCGCCGCCGGTTACGTCATAAAACCGCATAAGCAGCTTTACAATCGTTGTTTTTCCTGCGCCTGTCGGCCCAACTATTGCAATCTTCTGCCCCGGCTTAACGTCTGCGCTAAAGCCGTTTATTATCGTTTTATCCGGCAAATATCCAAAGCTAACGTTGTTAAACGTTACGTTGCCCTTTATATCAACAGTCCTTTCGCCGGCTATTTCTCCCGGTTTTAAAACATTAAGAGCGCTGTCGGATTCAGGTATTTCCTCTGGTTCATCCAAAAAGGCAAAAACCCGCTCCGCCGCCGCAATTGTTTGCTGCATAACGTTTGAAATTTGGGACACCTGGGAAATAGGCTGGGTAAACTGGCGCATGTATTGGATAAAGGCTTGAATATCGCCAACCTTTATAGTCCCCTTTGCGGCGAAATATCCGCCAACAACACATACAACAACATATCCAATATTCCCGATAAAATTCATAATAGGCATCATAAGCCCCGAAAGAAAATTTGCCCGCCAAGCAGAATCATAAAGTTTGTCGTTATACTTACTGAATTCCTTAAAGGATTTTTCCTGCCCGTTAAACGCCTTAACGACAGTATGACAGCTATAAACCTCTTCAACCTGACCGTTAACATGGCCGATATATTCCTGCTGATCTTTAAAATGCTTTTGAGAGCTTTTAATTATACCACCTATTACAAACAGCGACACAAATAGGCTTCCAAGGGCTATAAGCGTCATCTGCCAGCTTATTGAAACCATCATTATGAGTATTCCGATAATAGCCGTTATGGACGTAATGATTTGCGTTATGCTTTGGTTAAAGCTTTGGTTTATTGCGTCAACGTCGTTTGTTATCCGGGAAAGCACCTCGCCGTTTGTTGTTTTGTCGTAGAAGGAAAAGGGTAACCTATGAATCTTTTCGTCAATATCCTTACGCATACGAAACGTTAGCTTGTTTGACACACCTGTCATAATGAACCCTTGAATAAACGTAAAAACCGCACTAATCAGATAAAGAGCAATAAGCGAAATAAGTATCCTTCCAATAACCTCAAAGTCCACGCCCTCGGATGTCCCTGCCAGTTTACCCATAATGCCGTTAAACAACTCGGTTGTAGCGCCGCCTAGAATCTTTGGGCCAACTATGGAAAACGCTGCGCCGCAAACAGCAAACAAAACGACAACAGCTAAAGCAAACTTATAATAACCCATATAGTTAAGCAGCTTCTTTGCGGTTTTTGAAAACTCCTTTGGTTTTTCGCCGGAAAAACCCATGTGCCCGCCGGGGCCGGGGCCTGGACCACCCATTCGTCTGCCGGAAGGTGGCGTTCTATGTTTGTTATCATTACTCATTATAAAAACTCCTTTATATTAAAGATTTTCCTTTTCAAGCTGTGAAGCGGCTATCTCGTAATACGCCGGGCAGCTTTTCAAAAGCTCCTTATGTTGGCCGTGACCTACGATTTCGCCGTCGTCTATAACGAAAATCTGCTCTGCGTCCATTATTGTACTGACGCGTTGGGTCACGATTATTACCGTACTGCCGCCTGTATGGGTTTTAAGCGCTGCTCTTAGCTCTGCGTCTGTTTTAAAATCCAGCGCCGAAAAGCTGTCGTCAAAAATATAAATATCCGGGTTAACAGCCAACGCCCGGGCTATTGAAAGACGCTGCTTCTGCCCGCCGGAAACGTTACTGCCGCCTTGAGCAATTTCAGATTCAAAGCCGTCTTTCTTTTCGTTTATAAAGGTCAGTGCTTGGGCAACTGCTGCTGCTTCTGTCATTTCACTGTCGCTGGAGTTTTGGTTGCCGTATTTAATATTGGAGGCAATAGTCCCGCTCATAAGAACACTTTTTTGAGGCACATACCCGATGTGGCAACGAAGCTCCTTTTGTAGCATATCCTTAACGTTTACCCCGCCCACTAAAACCTCACCCGACGTTACGTCGTAGAACCGTGGGATAAGGCTTATAAGAGTGCTTTTGCCGGAGCCGGTAGAGCCGATAAACGCCGTCGTCTGACCGG
>CAZEYG010000148.1:0-5742 GCA_964516575.1 uncultured Defluviitaleaceae bacterium | reverse complement strand
AGTAGGATTTAATTAGAATAGAAGAAGGGGGGCCTTTAATTGCCCGGATTTGCCAGTTTAAACGTTGCTGTCAGCGGAATGTATGCGGCTCAGGCCGGCCTTTATGTTACAGGCCATAACATGTCCAATGTGGCAACTATCGGTTATACAAGACAACAAACCCTCCAACGGGATTATATGTATCAAAACATAGGTTTTAACGGTAACGGTGCTCTTCAGGTTGGCCTCGGTACAGACATTAGCGCCATTAGGCAGGTCAGAGACAAGTTTTTAGACCAGGTTTACCGGGAAGAGGTTAAAAGAGTTGCTTTTTATGCGCCTAAAATTCAAGCCGGTAACGAGATTCAAACGATTCTCGGCGAGCTTGAAAGTGACTATCAGACACAAAAAATAATTAAAGATATGTGGGACGCTATTAACGAGCTGAACCTTTATACGTCAGGCCTTGAAACGAGAGGTAACTTTATTAGTACAGCCGTTTCCTTCATCCGCCGGTTCAGCAACATAAGCGAACGCCTTACCGAATATCAATACAACATTAACGAGCAGGTTGCCGACAGGGTTTATGAGGTTAATTCCCTTATCGAAACAATCAATAAATACAACAACCTTATAGCTGAAAGCCAAGCCTCCGGCGACCGGCCCAACGATTATTTGGATTCACGAAACGTTGCTATCGACAGGTTATCAGCCATATTAGACATTGACGTGTTTACGGCGCCAAGCGGCCGGGTAGACATTCTCTGCGAAGGCACAGAGCTGCTTGCAAACGGAAGCATTACTAAGCTGGGGCTTAAATATTCAGCTAAGGATTATTCGCTGGTTGAGCCGGTTATAACCTCAAAAACAGCTATTTTGCCCTACGATTCCGACGTTAAGCCGCTGTTTAACATGACCGGCAAAATAAACGCCCTAAACGGCAACGACAAAGGCGAGCTTAAGTCGCTGCTTGCTATCAGAGGCTCCGCTCCGGCTAATTATACGTCTATTACGTCTATGCCGAAGATTGTTACGACTGCGCCTACGGTTCCGACGGCGCCTCCTGCCCCGGCTACCCAAGCACAAGTGGACGCTTATAACACAGCTATGATTCAATATCAAACCGATAAAAAGGAATATGACGAGTATCAGGCCTTTTTAGCTAAATACGGCCCCGAAGGTTTTAACACCGGCTCCAACAGCCCCCAATTTAAGCGTGATATTTTTAACTCTACTCAAGCGCTTATCCCCCGGATTCAGCGGGAGATTGACCAGCTTGTTCATAATATCGTAACGATGATAAACGAAGCTGTTGCGCCGTCTAAGCCGCCTTTTGTCCTTGATACGGCTTTAGGTACCGTCATACCAAACACGCCGAATTTAGCTAACGGCAACCCTAACCCTTATTATACTGGGCCTTATGCCCTTGATAAAACAACTCAGGGCATTGAAGTTTTTGTTCGTAAAAAGGTTAACCGCTTTGAAAACGGGGTTTACAACGGCGAGGATCCATCTGACCCGAAAACGCTGTATACCTTTAGCAACATAATTATTAACCCCGAGTTTTCAACAGCCGACGGCTACTCTAAGTTGTGCCTTTCAGCTAACGGCGACGCCGATAATATTAAGGTTTTGGAGAATTTGCTTACTCAATGGAGCAATAACTTCGCCGGTAAAAAGGGCGATACCGTTGATAAGGCTTATGCCCGGATTATTACGGGTATTGCTTCCGAAATCAAGGAAGCTCAAACTATTTATGACTCACAGGTTGTTATCGTTGAGGCTGTTGAAAAATCAAGGCAAGCTATGTCCGGCGTTTCCTTAGACGAGGAAATGACTAATATGCTTAAATTTCAGCACGCCTATAACTCCTCTGCCAGAATACTTAACGTTATCGACGGAATGATTGAAAGAATTATTAACGGCATGGGTATTGTTGGCAGATAACCGCCGTAACTAGCAAACAAGTTAGGAAGTGTTAAATATGCGCTCATCTTTTTTTGAATTTAACGTGGCTATAACAGGCCTTTTTACGGCAAAGGGCGCTTTGCAAACTGTTTCCCATAACATAGCAAACGCCGGTACGCCGGGTTATTCTAAGCAATACGCCGAAATAAGGGCTTCTTACCCTATTGCCCTAAACACAGGTAAGGGTATGGTTGGAACCGGCTCAGAGGTTTACGGCATCGGTCAGCTTAGAAGCTTTTATTTGGATAAAAAATATTGGGCGGAGTCTCCTGTTTTCGGCGAATACAAGACTAAAAAGACCCAGCTTGGTATGATAGAAAGAACATTTAACGAGCTTCAAGGTATTGGACTCAAGGGTGCGGTAGACGACTTTTTCAAAAGGCTTTCCGACTTGTCAACAACCGCCGACGACAATACTTACAGAACAAACGTTATTCAATCGGCTTCTTCCTTCTCTAAGTTTATAAACAACAGCGTGGAATCCCTTAAAAACCAGCAGCTTGCAATAAACGACGAGGTTAAGATTGTTGTTGATACGATAAACAGCCTTGGCCAACAGATTAGTAAGTTAAACGACCAAATTTTCCGCTATGAGTTGGACGGTTCCAGAGCTAATGACCTTAGAGACGACAGAGCACGTCTTGTTGACGAGCTTTCAAAATATGTTAACGTTGATGTTTCCGAGGAAGAGAAAAATCTCGAATATGCTTTAGGTAAATTCCCTGACCCGGAAGACAGAAGCAAAAGCATTAAGCATTTTTCTGTGTTTATTAACGGGTACGAATTTGTTAACCATTACACCCAACATACTCTAAGGCTTGAGCAAAGGGATTATCCGGCTAACCCAACGGACGCCTACGGCTTATACGACATCTTTATGGACAACGGCAACCAAAAATTCGACATATACAGCAAGTCGCTAACCGGCGAGCTTAGAGGCCTTATCGACATTCGTGACGGCAACAACGGTTATTTCGGTTCTGCGGCCTTTGGTTCTACTACTGCCAGCGGCACCGGAAACACTGTCATTAACGTTACAGGCCTTACTAGGCTGGATTATTCCGCAAACGGCGGTAAGCTGAATGTTCTTGATGCTTTGGGTCACACCGTTACGCTTGATTATATATCCTACACCTACAACCCAGCTACCGGCGCCGCTTCCTTTGAGATAGCGCCGTCTCCTAGCCCACAACTTCCCGGGACGGCAGTGTTTACTCCTACAACGGTTCAAGTTGGTGTTACAAACAATTATAAGGGTATTCCCCATTATATGAACAAGTTAAACACTCTTGTCAGAACCTTTGCAAAAGCTATTAACGAAGGCGTTGGTAATCTTTCCGGCCATGTTAGCGGATATGACGCAGACGATAAGTTGTCTAACCTGCTGTTTTTTACCGACGGCAATCAAACAACCGTTAACCGGACTGACCCAACAGATCCTTCAAGCCCGTACCCACCTATTAATTACAATTTGTTTACGGCGTCTAACTTTCAGGTTAACAGCGTATTAATAAACAATCCGAAGTTACTTGCGGCGGCCAAAAAGAATACCAACAGCGACGGCGGCATAAGCAACAACGGCATCATTCTCGATATTATGTCGATGAAGGATTATCCGTCTTTGTTTAGAGAAGGTAAAATCGGCGATTATGTTGCGGGTATTACCCTGGAAATGGGTATTGACTCAAAGCAGGCTAATAACTTTTCCCTTAACTATAAAAGCGTTGTTACAACTATCGATAACCAGCGGAAGTCTGTTTCCGGCGTTGACACTAACGAAGAAGGTGTTGACATGGTTCGCTTCCAGCAGCTTTTTGTGGCTTCCAGTAAACTGATTAACGTTATTAACAATATTTACGAGACTCTTATTAATCAGGTAGGCGTTAGATAACAGGTCTGCCATGTAAACCGAGGTGATACAAATGCGTGTTACAAACCCTATGATGAGCAGCCAAATGCTCCTAAACATCAACCGAAACACCCGCCGGCTTAACGCTCTTTATATGCAGGAATCTACCGGCAAGCAGATTCAGTTTCCTTCCGAAAACCCGATTTTGGCCGGGCGTGCGCTGAAATTCAGAACCAGCCTTGAGGAAACGGAGCAGTACAGGCGTAACGTTAAGCAAGGGCTTTCTTGGATGGATATTACTCAAGGCGCTTATAAAAACTCTATATCTGTTCTGCAAAAGATTAACGAGCTTTGTGTTCAAGGCGCCAGCGACCCTAGCGGTACGTGGGAGGACAGACAAAAGGTTATTGCGGAAATTGATGGGCTTATAAACCAACTTGGCGCTGAAATGAACGTTACTTACGCCGGGCGTTACGTTTTTTCGGGTTATAGAACCGATATGCCGCCTATTTTTGTTGACACTAGCAGCAAAAGTTATCAGATTAACCAATTCTTTACAGGCAAAAACATAGAAAATACTATTACTACCCAAAAGCTGTTTAATGTGACGGCGGTTAAAATCCCGAAAACTGCTACTTTAACTGCTGTTAATGGGGTTACTCTGCCCAACGCGTCTATTAATATTGTCAACAAAAAACTTAGCGACCATAACGCTTATGTGCCGGGTGATAATGAGATTGTTTATATCCAGGATACCGGCGAGTATGTTTTTGGTAAAAACTATATACCAACCCCACCGGCTCAACCAAACTTAACATACACAGACGGCGGGCCGCCTGTAAATGTTAACGTAACTACATGGGCCCAGGATACTGCCGAACCACTTATTAATAACGTCAGCGTTATTAAGCTGCCTTATACCGGCGTGGATATTTCCTCTATCAGTATCGGTAAATACAACAGCACGACACCTAAGCCGCCGTCTAACGTTACGTTTCCGCCTTATCCTGTTTCCGGCCTTGGCACAATCGTAGCTAAAGACCTGAAGGACCCAACGGCTTATCAACCGGCTGCGGGCGAAATAAATTATATTGCCGAAACAGGGGAGTTTATTCTTTCAAGGGAATTTGTTGCAGAGATGAACAGCTACGGCCCCAACGAAAGCCTACTTATTAACTACACAAAAACAGGGTTCCAAAAAGGCGAGCCTAACCCTATTGTTTATTTCGACTGCACAGACAAAGCACCCGGCGGTAAGTCATATACTATGGACGACCAAAACCTTCGCTTTGAATTCGGAACAAACACACGCATAGAAATAAACTCCCTAGGTAAGGACGTACTTACGGCGACAATGTATGCCGATCTTGTTCACTTTAATACGTTTGTTAAGGGCATTACAAAGTCCGACACTGACAAGCTGACCCAAAAATACAAGGAAGCGTACCCTCTTGCGTCCCCTGAAGAAATTAATACGATGGTTAACGACCAGCTTTCCAGAGAAAGCCAACTTATCGAAACCTCTATACGTGACAGGTTTAAAAACATGATAGAGATGACCCAAAACTTCGTTAGCACCGTTTCCTATCAGGAGACTAACTTGGGTGTTCGTATGAACCGGCTTTCGCTTATTAACGATCGGCTTGATGAGGATAAAATAACGTATAAGGGCCTTTTATCCGATAATGAGGATGTTGACTACA
Source organism: uncultured Defluviitaleaceae bacterium (assembly GCA_964516575.1). Taxonomy (GTDB): domain Bacteria; phylum Bacillota; class Clostridia; order Lachnospirales; family WRBF01; genus CAZEYG01. The sequence continues at coordinate 243 of CAZEYG010000148.1, read as the reverse complement.
TGGAGGTTTTAATGGAGCTTAACGCTGCTGTTAGCGTATATCAGGCTTCCCTTAAAACCGGCGCTAATATTATGCAGATTAGTTTGGTAGATTTTTTGAGGTAATGGACAATTAACTCTGATGTGGCATATAATACATTGAATAGTTATCGCTATATGGCGTACACTATTTATGCAACATAAAGTTGCTTTATTTGCTCATAGAACATGAGCGGTAAATAAAAAAAGTTCATGAGATGATTTT
>CAZEYG010000147.1:0-5747 GCA_964516575.1 uncultured Defluviitaleaceae bacterium | reverse complement strand
GGCTTTTACGATGGAAAGCCCAAGCCCGCTGCCTATCCTGTCGCAACCTCTTGAGGAATCGGCCTTAAAAAATCTGTCAAATATGCGCTTTTGATCCTCCTCACTTATGCCTATGCCATTATCCTTTACGCTTACGAACAGCTTTTTACCCTCTGTATCGTTTGTTGTTTCTATAACTATTTTACCATGATTGTCTGTAAATTTCACCCCATTATCTAAAAGGTTGTAAAGAACCCGGCTGATTTTTTCATAATCCGCTGAAACGATACTTTGCTGGCTTTCTAACCTTAACTCCACGGAAATGTCCTTTTCACGCATACGTGCTTCAAGAGCGGATACGGTTTTTCGTATCAGGCTGTTTATATCAAACTCGGTTTTGTCAAGCTGAAGCTCCATGTATTGAATTTTGCTTAAATCCAATATGTCGTTAGACAGCTTAGAAAGGCGCTCTGTTTCCATAAGCACAATGTTAAGATATTTGGTTCGATGCTCGTCTTTTATTGTTCCGTCTAAAAGGGCGTTTAAAAAGCCGTTCATAGACGTTAGCGGAGAGCGGATGTCGTGGGAGATGTTTGCGATAAACTCACGTCTGTTAAGCTCTTGGCGCTGGAGGCTTTCGGCCATGTTGTTAAAGGCCTGTGATAATCGGTCTATTTCCTCCGTGCCGGTAACGCTAAGGCGTTTTTCAAAGTCACCTCCGGCTATTTCTTTAGCTATCTGGCTCATATTTGCCAGCGGGCGGCTTATGCTTCTTGAAGAAAAATAAACCAACACAAAAGCTATACCTCCGGATATTACAAGGCATGTTAAAATTATTTTTATAACGTCGGAAATGGTTTTTTGGATTTCCTTTGTTGGTGAGCTTAAAACAACTGCGCCGATAATATAGCTGCCAGCTTTAACTGGGCTTGCAACGGATATAACCGGCTGGGCAAAGGTATTGTAGAGCTTACCTTCTACCTTAACTGTTTCGCCGGACATAACCGGCTCAAGCTCCTTGTATTCCAGCTTTGAGTTAAGCATATGGGACATATCTGAGGTTGTCATGACTACGGTGTAGTCGCTGTAAATAAACATAAAGCTGGCGCTGGCGTATTCGTGGAGAGTTTGGATTTCAGAGTTTATTTCGGCTAGATAGGCGCTATTTAAAAAGCCGGCGCTTTGTATCTGCTGTCTTATGATATATGCTATTTTAGAGCCTTGGTCGGCAAGCAGCTTTTCCTTTTGGTCGATAAAATAGCTTTTAAGCGCAAGAGACAGCGCCGTGCCAATTAAAACAAAGCTAAGCATAAGTATGCCCATGTATGTTACAAATTGTTTTTTGAATATTGTTTTAAGCATTAGTTATTTCACCTTATGAATTAATATCAAACTTATAACCAACTCCCCAAACGGTTTTTATACACCAAACGTCCTCGTGGGGCATTTTTTCGCGTATGCGTTTTACATGGACGTCTACCGTTCTAGTATCTCCGAAATAATCGTAACCCCAAACTCTGTCTAACAGCTTTTCTCTTGTAAAAACCTGGTTAGGATGTTGGGCAAACAAAAGCAGCAGCTCAAATTCCTTTGGCGGCAGCTCAAGCTGCTTGCCGTGATATGTTACGGTATAGGTTGAAGGGTTGATTGTTAGGTTCGGGAAAACTATTTGAACCGCAACGTCACCATCCTTTTTTTCGTAACGCCTTAAAACCGCCTTAACTCTTGCCAAAAGCTCTTTTGGCTCAAAGGGTTTTACCATATAATCGTCTGCGCCAAGCTCAAGGCCAAGAACCTTATCAAAGGTTTCACCCTTTGCCGTAAGCATAATAACCGGCACGGAGCTTAGCTTGCGTATTTCTCCGCAAACCTGATAACCGTCCATCTCCGGAAGCATAATGTCTAAAATAACAAGATGCGGCGCAAAAGCTGTAAACTCGGCGATTGCTTTTCTGCCGGAGTAAACCTCCTTTGTTTCGTAACCTTCTTTGTTAAGATAAAGGGATAAAAGCTCCGCTATATGCGGGTCGTCATCCACTATAAGTATTTTAATAGCCGACGGCATGGTTATGTTCCTTTCTTGATTTTAACATTATTAATTGTTGCTAACCAGTTGCTAACCAGTTGCGACCAGCCGCTAACCAGTCGCTAACCAGTTGCAAGCAGTTGTTACCGCAATATTTACATCTTTACACATTTATAGTAATATGTAAAGACTAATTTTAACACAACAAGCTTTCATATTTCTATTAAGAAGGAGAATTGTTTTATTATGGTAAGAACACGGTTTGCTCCAAGCCCTACAGGTTATATGCATATTGGAAACCTTCGCACTGCGCTTTATGAATACCTTATAGCAAAGTCCCAGGGCGGCGCTTTTATTCTTAGAATAGAGGATACTGACAGGGAACGGCTTGTTGCCGGTTCGGTAGATATTATATATAAGACGCTGAAAATAGCCGGTATTAACCATGACGAAGGGCCGGATATTGGCGGCGATTATGGGCCGTATGTTCAAAGCGAGCGCAAGAGCTGTTATATGGAACATGCATTAAAGCTCATTGAAAAGGGGAAGGCTTATTACTGCTTCTGCCACAAGGACAGGCTGGAAGAGCTTCGTAATTCCGGAGAGTTTGTTAAATACGACAGGCACTGCCAAAAGCTAACAGCGGAGGAAATAGACGAAAAGCTGAAAAGTGGAGTACCCTTTGTGGTCAGACAAATTATTCCCAACGGAGAAACAACGTTTACAGACCACGTTTTCGGAACAATAACCGTATCAAACGATGAGCTGGAGGATCAGGTGCTTGTTAAATCCGACGGACTTCCGACTTATAACTTTGCAAACGTTGTAGACGATCATCTTATGGACATAACCCACGTTGTCAGAGGAAGCGAATACCTTACTTCTACGCCAAAATACAACTTGCTTTATGAGGCTTTCGGCTGGCCGATACCCGAATATATTCACCTGCCGCTTATTTTAAACGAAAGTGGGGAAAAGCTGTCCAAGCGCCGGGGGGATGCGTCCTTTGAGGATTTGATTGAGCAGGGTTTTCTGCCGGAGGCTATAGTAAACTATATTGCGCTTTTAGGTTTTTGTCCGGCGGATAACAGAGAGTTTTTTACGCTTAACGAGCTGGCGGAATGTTTCGATACGGCAGGAATATCAAAATCCCCGTCTATATTTGATACGCAAAAATTAACATGGTTTAACGGCGAATATTTTAAGAAAATGGATGAGGATGTTTTTTACGAAATGTCCGAGCCGTATATTAAAAAAGCTGTTGTAAGAGAAGGTATGGACTTTAAGAAGCTGTCGGTCATGGTTAAAACAAGGATTAACTTTTTAAGCGAGATTGGCGGGCTTTTGGATTTTATTGACGAGCTGCCGGAATATTCAACAGAGCTGTTTGTCCACAAAAAGATGAAAACAACGGTTGAAAACTCGCTGGAAAACTTGAAAAGCCTTAGACCTTTGGTTGAAGATATGCCAGAGGAGCTTTGGACAGAGGAAAAAATCCACAATGCGCTTATGGAGCTTGTTGAAAAGCTGGGAATAAAAAACGGCCAGCTTCTTTGGCCTGTTAGAACGGCGCTTTCAGGCAAACCTTCTTCCCCTTGCGGCGGAACAGAGCTGCTGGCGTTGTTTGGCAAGGATGAAAGTATCAAGCGGCTTAATAAGGCGATTTCTATGCTGGAAGGTTAGGCCTATTAATATCTGCCGAAAATAAATTCTGTTATGAACAATGAAGCCACAACACCGGCGAAGTTTGCCAAAAGAGCGCCGGCCAGCGTATAGCGGGTTTTGGTTATTTTAACACTCATAAAATATAGGCTTAACGTATAGAATACTGTTTCTGTGCTACTCATCATAACTGAAACAAACCTGCCTAGGAATGAATCAGCGCCGTAGTTTTTAAAGATGTCAAGAAGCAGCCCTGCGGAGGCAGACGACGAAACAAGCCGCATAAAAGTCAGCGGCAGCGCTTCGCTGGGGAAACCTATCCGCTCAACAAAAGGCGCAAGTGACCGGCTTACCATATCAAGAGCGCCGGAAGCTCTTAACATACCGACGCTTACCATAAGCCCCAAAAGAGTGGGCATTATGTTTAAAACCGTTGTAAGCCCGTCCTTTGCGCCTTCTATAAATGTTTCGTATAAATCAACGTTTTTGCTGTAGCCGTAAATAAGTATAAGCGCAAAGGTTAGTGGTATTATCATGTTTGAAAAGACCATAATAAGCTGCATTAAGTTACCACCTTTCCGCTATTTTAACAAAGACTATGCCTACTACCGTTGATACAATTGTGGCAAGAATACCTGGCGCAATAATTTCCTGGGGGTTTAGAGAGCCGTACTGGGATCTATAGGCTATTATATTCATAGACACAAGCTGTAAAGACGACATGTTTACAATCATAAACATACACATTGATTTGCTTGCCTTGTCCTTTTCCTTATTCAGCTTTTGCAGCTCATTCATTGCCATTAGCCCGGCGGGAGTAGCGGCCCAGCCAAGCCCTAAAATGTTTGCTATCATGTTTGTGGAGATATGGTTTAGGGCGGCGCTGTCTTTTGGCAAATCGGGGAACAAAAACCTTAATAGAGGCCGCATCCTTCTCGACAAAGCATTTAACATTCCCGATTTTTCAGCTATTTTCATAAACCCTGTCCACATGGAAAGTATTCCAAGCATTGTTATGGCTAGGGTTATTGCGTCCTTGGAGCTGTTTATTGCGGCGTTTGAAACCTCACCCAGCGTTCCGCTAAAGGCTGCTACGATTATGCCCACAAGAATCATAGTGCCCCATATGTAACTTAACATATAATCACCTCGTATATATAGATGGGGTAATATAAGTGATGCACTTAACGAAATCAATATTTAATTTGAGTATATGCTCTAAAATTTGAAATATGAGAACAAGCAGAAGGGTTGTTTTATGCTGCCCTTTAAAAAACATTCTTATATGTCATACAAATTTTTGTAATTAATTGACAAACAATGTCAAAGGTGTTAAAATTTAGTAGAATTATGGAATAATATCCAGTTTAGTTTATACTAATGGTCAAGTGAAAATTAGTATTACATAAATGCTGAAAGAGGTGCAACTTAAGATGAAGCCTTTCGGGGTAATTAGAAAAGTAGATGAATTAGGCAGAATTGTTTTGCCTGCAGGGCTTAGAAAAAAATATAATATTCAGGAGAGAGACTCCCTTGAGATTTTTACGGAGGACGACGCTATTGTCCTTAGAAAGTACGAGCCGGGTGATATTTTTACAGGCGAAATGGAAGAGCTTATTGAATATGAAGGTAAAAAAATATCCAAAAAAACTATCAGACACCTTTATACTACTATTATAGAAACAAATGAGTTACAATAAAGTACATATATTACATAAAAAATTAAAGTAACAGAATCGGAAGCATTGAATAGGCTGATTAATATTCATTGCTCCTTTTTGTTTAGAGGACATTATTCTCATTATTCTTATAGAAGGGAAATAATTAAGCAATGCCATGACTTTATATATTTAACCAATAATATACGGATAATACTTTGGGGAATAATTTTCTACAAAAAATTTAAAAAACATATTGACATAAAAAAAATAGTGTGATAATATGATGTCCTTGCCGGGGAAAACAACACCGGCGAGGAGCAAAAGGCAGTAAATAAAGCAACACAAGAAGCAAAACAAAAAGCAACACAAAAACCAACCATGAACATTGAAAACCGAATAATTAAGAAGAAGATACCATC
>CAZEYG010000146.1:0-5766 GCA_964516575.1 uncultured Defluviitaleaceae bacterium | reverse complement strand
ATAAGCTTATTGGCCTCACCACCCGGGTCTATAATAACTCCTTCGAGAGTTTTTTCGTCATAATAAATATAAGTATTTTCCTGTAAATAGGTAACTGGCGTTGAAATAATTTTCATATAACCTACTCCTTAATAATACTAAAACAGCTTGTCGCTATCTAAAAGCAGCGTAACCGGGCCGTCGTTTATTAGCTCAACCTTCATTTCTGCTTGAAAAACACCGCAAGCTATTTCGTATTCGTATATTTCTTTTGCCCTTTCTACAAAACTGCTGTAGATTTCCCTTGCGACATCAGGCGCCGCGCCAGAAGCGTAGCTAGGCCGCTTGCCTTTTCTTGCGTCGCCGTAAAGAGTGAAGTTGGGTACAATAAGTATACCGCCTTTTATATCCGTAACGCTTAAATTCATTTTACCTTCCGTATCCTCAAAGATTCTAAGGCCGGTTATCTTGTTTAGCATATAGTCTATTACCTCCTTGCCGTCGTTTGACAAAAAACCAACAAGGACTAATATGCCTTTTTCTATCTGGCCGGTAACATTGCCGTCAACTGTCACCCTACAACGCTCTACCCTTTGGACAACTGCCCGCATATTAAAAACCCTTTCGTAAAAGACTACTTTGTAAGACGTTCGACAGACATAACACCTTTCATATTCGTTAGCTTTTTAGTTATCTTTTCAAGCTGCAACTTACCTTCGATTTTTATAACAGCAGTAAAGACAGCTATTCCCTCGTTAATTTGTGCCGTAAAATCAACAACAGGTATCCTTTCCTCGGAAAACAGCTTCGATATATCAAATAAAAGCCCAACTCTGTCATTACCTATTACCTTAATATTAGCGTTATAGGAGGATACCTCTGATTCCCCGCCGTCAGGCAGGCGCCACTCGGTTTCAACCAGCTTATGGCGGCTTATTTCGTCAAGGGCGATTATGTTGGCACAATCTGTTCGATGAATCGAAACGCCGCGGCCTTTTGTTACAAAGCCGATAACCTCATCACCCGGCACAGGGCTGCAGCATTTTGAAAACCGGACGCTAATGTCGTCTATGCCGTTAATAACAATTCCCGATTTTTTTGCAGAGTGTCTAAAGCCGCCGTTTTCATCAAATTTTGTAATCTTAACCTCAGGTGGGTTTTCCCGTTCCTTTTCTTTTATTAAATCCTCATTAAGCCGGTTTATAACCTGCGCTTCTTTAATTCCTCCGTGGCCTACGGCGGCACATAGAGAATCCCAGTCCATGAAGCCATATTTATTCATAACTATTTCCTTGCGCCCTGAAGTTAAAAGCTCTGAAAGCACAAGGTTTTTCTTTTTGGCATCTTTTTCTAACAGCTCTCTGCCTTTGAGGATGTTTTCTTCTTTATTTTCTTTTTTAAACCATTGGTTGATTTTTGTTTTAGCCTGATTTGTTTTAACAATATTCAGCCAGTCACGGCTTGGGCCTTTCGAGTTTTGGCTTGTGAGTACGGTTATTCTGTCGCCGGAAACAAGCTGATAGTCAAAGGGCACGATAATTCCGTTAACCCGGCAGCCTATCATACGGTTGCCTAAAGCCGAATGTATCGCATAGGCAAAATCTATAGGCGTAGCGCCTTTTATAAGGCTGATTATTTCGCCCTTTGGCGTAAAGCAGTAGACATGATCCGTATAAACGTCCAGGTCTGTTTTTAAAGCGCTCAGGAACTCCTTATTGTCCGATAAATCCCTCTGCCAGTCTAAAATTTGTCTTAACCATGCCAGCTTTGCTTCTTCGGACGTAGGCTCAACGATTCCGCCTTTGCCTTCTTTGTATTTCCAATGGGCAGCTATACCAAACTCGGAAATCCTGTGCATTTCCCATGTACGGATTTGAATTTCTACAGGCTCCCCTTCCGGCCCTATTACGACAGTATGCAGGGATTGATACATATTAGGCTTAGGCATGGCGATATAATCCTTAAACCGCCCGGGCATAGGCTTATACAAATCATGAACAAGACCTAATACCTCGTAACAATCCATAATTTTATCAACAATAACTCTTACTGCAAAAATATCGAATATTTGATCCAGCGTTTTATCCTGGCTGACCATCTTCTTGTATATGCTAAACAAATGTTTTGGTCTGCCGTCTACAGTAACCGCCATGCCACGCTCCTCAATTTTTGCCTTTAAATCGGAAACAATGTTGTTTATGTAAACAATGCGGTCGTGCTGTTTGGCGGATATTTTTTCAGCCAAATCCTCATAGGCTTCCATGTTAAGATAATAAAAGGATAAATCCTCCAGCTCATGGCGCAGCTTTGAAATACCAAGCCGATGCGCCAGCGGAGCGTAGATATCAAGGGTTTCCTGTGCTTTTTCCTTTTGCTTTTCAGGCCGCATAAAACCAAGGGTACGCATGTTATGAAGCCTGTCTGCTATTTTTATAAGTATAACACGAATGTCTTTAGCCATAGCTATAAACATTTTTCTGTAGTTTTCGGCTTGAAGCTCTTCACGGAAGTTTTTATCCTTACTCCCCTGCTCCGGTTCAGTATTACCATAAGGCTCACGTTTGGAATCCTTTTTTAAGGAATCCTCTATTCTATCCAGCTTTGTGACGCCTTCTACAATCTCGGCTATTTCCTTGCCGAAATGCTCTTCTACGTTTTTATAATCAAACTTGGTATCCTCTATAACGTCATGCAAAATGCCGGATATTATTGACTCCATGTCAAGCTCTAAATCCGCTAAAATGTAAGCCACCGTCATAGGGTGAACAATAAAAGGCTCGCCGGATTTCCGCATTTGGCCGCCATGTGCCTTTAGGGCAATTTCATAAGCCTTTTTAACAAGAGAAAAATCCGTAGCCGGGTGATATTGTTTCATTCTAAGCAAAAGCTTTTGGTAAATTTCTTCGTGGGTCATACTATCAGTCCTAACCAAACTATTATATAGAATACCAAATCCGGCAAAGAGGTTGCCCTTTGCCAGTCAGGCTGGAAGTTCAGCGCCTATTTTATCTTGCTTAAAGTATTCTTTAAAAGCTCCCATACGTTAAGGAATGAAGAAATGCTCATTCTTTCCTCAGGCGTATGGATGTCTAATATGTCGGGGCCAAAAGAAACTATGTCTATGCCGGGTATTTTATTGCTGAACAAGCCACATTCAAGACCTACATGAACGGCCCCCATTTTAGCCTTACGACCTTTATCGCCGTACATTTCGTTGTAGGTATCCATTAAAAGCTCTCTGAGCCTTGAGCTTGGGTTATATTCCCATGAGGGGTAGTCATCGCTTGGCGTAACCTTTGCGCCCAGAGCTTTTCCTATAAGGATAATCTGGTCTGTTACAAAGTGTTTTCTTGATTCAACACAACTTCTTACAAGGCAGTTAATAGAAACCGTATCGTTATTAAACGTTACGACGCCAATGTTACACGACGTTTCAACCAATCCTTCAAGCTCTGTGCTCATAGCTACAACGCCGTTAGGAATCGCCATAAGGGCAGATATAATTTTTTCGGCAGTTTCCTTGGAAAAGACCTTTGAATATATGCTGTTGCAGTCTTCAAGCATAATTGTAACGCCTGGGTCACTTTTCCTGTATTCACTTTTAAGTATATTTTGGAGCTTATGGATAATAGACTTAACGGCTTCCAGATTATTGGGGTTAACAGCAATAACCGCTTCGGCCTCACGGGGAATAGCGTTGTTTTTGTCACCACCGGATAAGCCTGCAATGTAAACCTCGTGCTCGTTTAATACGGCGCTTAGTACACGACTCAAAAGCCTATTGCTGTTGCCTCTTTCTTCATTAATACTTGCGCCGGAATGCCCGCCCTTTAGACCCTTCAGCTTAAGTGTATAAAGGCTTACGTCCTTTGGGATATCAACATAACTTACCGGAAGCTCAACCATTACCTTTACGCCGCCGGCACAACTTGATAAAAACTCGCCTTCTACATCGCTGTCTAAATTAAGCAATATTTTACTTTCAAAGGGACTTGTGTCTATGGCGTTTGCGCCTGTCATACCAACTTCCTCACCGGCTGTCAGAACGATTTCAAGAGCCGGATGTTTTACGGTTTTATCTTCGATAAGAGCCATAATAAGCGCAACGGCAGCTCCGTTATCCGCTCCGAGAGTTGTTTTATCGGCTCTTATTATGTCGCCTTCGATAATTGTTTTAATCCCGTCTTTTGTAAAATCGTGCCCTGTGCCTTCGTTTTTTTCGCAAACCATATCGGTATGCGCTTGAAGCATAACAACAGGCGCCTCTTCATAACCCGGCGAACAAGGCTTTTTTATAACAACATTATAGGCTTCATCCATATAAGCAGAAAGCCCATGACTTTTAGCAAAACTAACCAAATACTCACCAATAGCTTTTTCATCACCCGAACCATGAGGTATAACACATATTGCTTCAAAATGTTTCATTATCGGATGGTTATTTATATTATCGGACAATTAAAGTACCTCCCCAAGAATTTTGCCCCACTTAAAAACGAGTTGCGGCGGCCAGAAAATGACATATTACTCCGGCAGTGAAAAACATCATTTTTTACTGCCGCCGTAATAATTGGCTATTATTCTACCATATATTTTAGAAGTCTACAATATATATTACACCAGCAATTAAATACTCCTTGTCTTGCCTATGTTTGCCTTTGTTTTGCCTCTGTCTTGCCTACGTTTTGCCGCCCTAATCCTTTAATGAGTTACAGCAAAAATAATCAGAACATGTTACATGTATCTTCCTATATCACTTGTGGTTATGCCTTCGTTTAGGGCGATATTTAGGCTGTTTGCAATAATGCCGGAAAGTCTGTCGATTACGTCGTCTACTTCCTTAGGCGTTACAAACATGTTACCCGCATAAGGATTTAGTACTTTTACAATAAGGCTGTATTTATCCTCCTCCTCAAGGCTCATAAGCATTTCGTAAAACTCCGTGCCAACCTTAGCTTCCTCCAGCATAAACGCAAGCATCTGGGATAGAGTGTCGTTTACAAGTGTTGCTGCGTCTACCACAGTCGGTACACCAACGGCGATTACCTTTACCCCCAAAGTTTTTTCATTCAGAGCCATTCGGGGTTTACCCATTCCGCCGCCTGGTGATATACCTGTATCGGATATTTGAATCGTGGCGTTTATTCTGCTAACGCTTCTAGCAGCCAGAGCGTCTATAGCGATAACTAGATCAGGTTTGATTTTGTCTACAATACCTTTAACTATTTCACCTGTTTCAACCCCTGTTATACCTAACACGCCGGGGGTAACAGCCGCTATACGCCTGACATTTTTACCTAACTCAACAGGTAATACGTCCTTATTAACCAAATGCCTTGTTACAAGTACTTTGGAAACAACCTTCGGCCCAAGAGCGTCGGGGGTAACGTTCCAATTTCCAAGACCTACTATCAGCACAACGGCATCCTTTTTTAAATTATGCAGCTTGCCTAAGTTTTTTGCCAATAATTTTATTATGCCTTCATGCGCCTTAGTATCGTTTATCTTCATTATTTCCGATTCAATTGTTATATAGTTACCTATTGGCTTACCCATTGCTTTAGCGCCCTTATCGTTTAAAACCTCTACCCAAACAACCCTTGTTTCTCCGTCATCCTGTTCGTCGATTGTTAGCTTGACGCCCTCAATTTCCGTTTTATCTTGATTAAGCATTTCATGGGTTTCTACCGCTAGGTCAGTATATATATTAATTTTTTTGCGAGTCATAGTAACCTCCTGTGTAATCATTTTCTTACATATTTTTCCCAATTGTATAAAAACTAACCA
>CAZEYG010000145.1:0-5776 GCA_964516575.1 uncultured Defluviitaleaceae bacterium | reverse complement strand
TATCTAAATATTAATGCGTTTTTTATTAAATAATATAAAACAGGGATAACAACAGCCGGCAAAAAATTACCAACCTTAACCTTTTTTATATTTAAAATACCTATAGCTATCGCAAAAATCAATATACCTCCAACGGCCGATATTTCACGCAACATATCGGCCGTTATAATCGGCTCAATAAGACGTGAAAAGGCCGTAAGTGTGCCTTGATACAAAAACACAGAAGCGCCGGATAAAAGCACGCCGAAACCCATTGTCGAAGCAAGTATAACAGACGTTATGCCGTCCAGCAGTGATTTTGAATATAAAATCGTGTGATTGCCGTTTATTCCGCTTTCAAAGGAGCCTAAAATCGCCATTGTCCCGACACAAAACAAAAGGCTTGCCGTAAAAAAACCTTTAGCTATACCACCCTCGCCGCCTTTAGACGTATCCGGCAGCTTACGCTCCAGCCAATAACCAAGCCGCAAAATTCTGCCCTCAATGTCTAACCATTCCCCTATAAGCCCACCCAAAACAAGACTTATAATAAACAAAAGCGGCTCACTTTCAGGCAGAATCAGCTTACTAATAGCCCCCGACAACCCTACAAAAGCACAGGACAAGCCAATGCCGTTTAAAATAATCTCCTCATATTTCTTTGGCAAGCCACCTTTTAAAAGAAGCCCTATTATACTCCCTATAATAATAGCCGCCGCATTAACTATCGTTCCTAACATATAATCCCCCTGATGTCTATTTTGCGCCGATTTTCATTTGTCTGGCATAATGAAATAAATACTGCTGGGCAAATCCGGCTAAATTTTTGAACTTTTCGGCTGAAAATTGCTGAATTTCCTTTAGCGGCACGTTATTGCCGTTAAAATAAAGCTGGCTCATGACTCTTTTTACCCAAACATCAGTTGGAAAAACCTCATGACGTCCCATCGAAAACAGCAGTATACAGTCGGCAACCTTCGGGCCGATACCGTTTATCGTCATAAGTAAATCTCTAAGGGTTATTGTTTCCAAACCCGATAGATTATTTAAGTCAATCTGGCCGCCGGATATTTTACAAACAGCGTCATATATGTATTTGGCACGAAAGCCCGTTTTACATAACATCAGCTTTTCAATATCCACGCCGGAAAGCTGGTTTATTGTCGGAAACGAATAAAAGTTGTCCAGCTTTGTGCCGTAATTTTCCGAAAGATTGGTTATAACCTGTTTAATCATAGGTATTCGGTTGTTTTGGGATATAATAAAGGAAACAAGACATTCCCAAGGTTGTTGGCTTAATATGCGTATGCCCTCGGCAAAGTTTATAGCTTCCTTCATAATCGGGTCGTTTTCCGAAAGAGCTTTTTTTATTGCGTTATAATCCCGATTAAGGTCAAAATAATCAAGCCATGTTTCCTCAACCTCAGAAACAGTTGTTGGATAAAGCTCGATTATGTCCTTTGTTTGCCTTATGTTTAAAACTCTGCCAAAAGCAATAATCGTATACAGAACCTCATCTTCATTTTGACTTTGCTTAAAAAACCTGAAGCATTGGCCGCATTCCAGCGTTTGACCTATATTAAAGCTGTCAAGCCCTGATATAACGACTTTGTTTCCCAGTTGCTCATATGTCAAGCTAATTCACTTCCTTTTAAATTTTCTGCATGATATAATGCCATTAATCTTATCTATGGAGGGACTTATGAAGGAAAGCATATATACAATACCCGTTGCCGACGGCTTTAACGAAGGCGGCCAATGCCCTTTTTGCAATATGTATAAAAAGCTGGATGAGGATTCCGTAGACTACACCCTAGGCTCATCCTACATGGAGGACGACATCCGGCTTAAAACCGACAAGGCCGGTTTTTGCAAAACCCATTATGATAAAATGCTTAAAAAACAAAACGCCTTAGGTTTAGCCTTAATTCTGCATTCTCATGTTAAAAAGCTAAACGCCGATTTTAAAACCGCCGTTAGCAGCGCCTTGGACAACCTGCCCGCCAAAAAAGGGCTGTTTTCAAAAGCCCCCGATTTACAAACTTCTTCAATTAGCGACTACTTATATATGTTAAACGACAGCTGCTTTATTTGCAACAGGATAAACGAAACTTTTTTAAGATATTTTGATACTTTTTTTATGATGTTAAAGAAAAACGATGAGATGTATGGGAAAATAAAAGAAAGCAAAGGCTTTTGTCTTAATCATTTTGCAATGCTTTTAGATTTTGGTAAAAAAAGGCTAAGTCCTGAGGAATATGTAAAATTTTCCCAGGTAATATGTGCCGTTCAGCTCGAAAACATGAAGGAATTGGAAAATGACCTTGAATGGTTTATTCAAAAATTTGATTATAAAAATGCAAATGAACCGTGGGGCAATTCAAAGGACGCCGCTTTACGTACTGTTTTAACACTATCTGGCCGGTAGAAACGAATAATTATTTTTTAAGTTGGAAAGCTATAATTGAGGTGATTAATATGTCTAAAACTTCGATTCCCGAACAAAACAAAGGAAATAAAAAAAGCGACGGCTTTATAAGCATAGAAAACGAAAACCACAATTCCAAAAAAGAAGGACTTGGACCTAACACAAAAAGATAAAATACAAGCAAGAAAGGAGTGTGTGCCATGGATAAAACAAGCCACGACTTATCGGCGCTGCCGATGATGGCTATGGAAATACACGAGCCAAAACCTGACGCCAAAGAAATCACAGGCCTTGTTAAACACAGCGGCCGAATATCGGGTTATCAGTTATCCGACGGCCAGGTTGTATCAAAGGAAGAAGGCGTTATGATGGCAAGGCAGGGCGGGATAAAAGGCGTCGGTATATCAAGCCGTAAAGGAAGCGAGTATTTAAAGTCGCTGCCCGACGAAATCGAAAACAATAATCTTAGTAACCTACCTGCTATTACAGAATAGATATTTTAACTTAACCCTAACCTTAACAAAGCCAAAACATTATAAGCTCTCATCTTCGCTTGGCTAAGCACAAACATAAGCGCCTGCTGCTTAATTTGTGCCTTTACATAGTTCATCATTTCTTCTGCAATATCGGCGTCTCTAAGCCGGCTGTCGGCGGCTTCAAGGTTTTCACGATATGTTTGAATATATTTTATCTTGTGCTCTAATCTGTTTTGTTGAGCGCCTACTAACGCTCTGGAGGCAGAAACCGAATCTATTGTATTTTGGACAGCCGTAATAGCTTTCGCCGCATTTTCGGCTGTTTTTATATTAACCTCATCAAGTGCCTTTAAATCAGGCTGGTTTATGTAAATATACATTCCGTCGCCAGCGTTAGCCGAGGATTGAATGTATATCGCATTACTAATGGAGCGTGCGTTTGAAGCCGAGCCGGAAGAATTATTAGAAGAAGAATCTGAATTAGGTTTAAATACAGGCTTTTTATTAAATTCTGTTGTGGATACAATAGAGCCTAATCCCTCTAAAAGCTGCTGAAACTCCATATCCATCTTTTCTCTGTCGGCGTCGGTAAATGTTCCGCTTGCCGACGCCACAGCTAACTCGTTCATACGCTGGAGAATGTCGTGAGCGCTGTTAAGCGCACCGTCCGTAACTTGCAAAAGGGATATAGCGTCCATAACATTTCTCTCTGCAACATGAAGCCCTCTTATCATTGAGCGCATCTTAGTCGATATAGCAAGAGAAGCCGCATCATCAGCCGCCGAATTAACCCTTAGCCCAGTTGACAACCGAAAAGCAGCCTTTTGCATTGCATTTCCGTTTATGCTTAAATATCTAAGCGCCATTAAATATGACGTATCTGTTAATATCATGTATCAATCACACTCCACGTTGCTAAAGATATGAAACTGTCATAATAAGACAATTTCTGTTATGACAGGCTCTAAGTCTTTGTAATTGATGTTTTTCATATTTAATAAATCGGCCTATTTAAGGAAAATGTTAACTGTTATTTTTCATCATCCTTAACCGCTCAATGCGATTTTTGTCTACTTCCTCCACAATAAACGTAACAATTGTTTCGTCTATGTTATCGTCTATGGTCTCGCCCTTTTCCGGGATTCGCCCCATAATACCCATAACGTATCCGCCTATGGAGTCAAAATCCTCTGACTGTATATGTATACCCATAGCGTCGTTTACATCGTCTATTTTTACGTCACCTCTTGCAACGTATTCATTTTCAGATACTAAAACTAAGTCCTCTTCTTCGTCGTCATATTCGTCGGCTATATCCCCAACAATTTCTTCTATAAGGTCCTCCAGCGTAACGATACCGGATGTACCGCCGTATTCGTCCAACACAACCGCTATGGGGATAAATTTAGTTCGCATAGTTGCAAAAAGCTCGCCGGTTGGCTTGGACTCATAGGTAAAAAACGGCTTCCGCATGTGATTTTCTACGTTAAAATCTTTAGTTAAATTATCTGTAAAGGCAATGTCTTTAAGATGAAGAATTCCTACTATATCGTCTGTAGTTTCCCTGTAAACAGGAAGCCTTGAAAAACGTTCCTTTAAAAACACCTCTTTAACCTGCTCGTAAGTTGCGTCTACAGGCACTGCAACAACATCTGTTCTAGGGGTCATAACGTCCTTTGCGTCGTAACCGCCAAAGTCAAAAACGTTATTTATTATCTCCTGCTCCTCATCCTTTAAAACGCCTTCCTCCTTACTTACATTAACCATTGTTTTAAGCTCTGCTTCTGTAACAACCGGGTTTTTATCGGTTGTATCGCCACCAAAAAGCCGTATTATAAGGCTGGTTAAAAACGTCAGCACATAAACAACAGGAGTTAAAATTTTTACGCAAAGGCCGATAGGCCCTGAAACCAAAAGGGATAACTTTTCAGCGTTTTGGGTTGCATAAGTTTTTGGCGTTATCTCACAAAACACTAAAATAATAAAGGTTAAAAGGCCGGTTGATATACCGATAGCCACGCTGTTATTTCCAGAGAGCTTAATAGCCAGCGATGTAGCAACAGCCGAGGCCA
This sequence comes from uncultured Defluviitaleaceae bacterium, assembly GCA_964516575.1. Classification (GTDB taxonomy): domain Bacteria; phylum Bacillota; class Clostridia; order Lachnospirales; family WRBF01; genus CAZEYG01. The sequence continues at coordinate 821 of CAZEYG010000145.1, read as the reverse complement.
TAATATTAACCAAGTTATTACCGACTAAAATAGTGCTCAGCAGTTTCTTTGGGCTTTCTACTATAGCGTGTACTTTTAAAGCGCCTTTAACGCCTTCGTCTACCATGTTTCTAAGGCGTAGGCGGCTTATGGTTGTTAAAGCCGTTTCCGACGCAGAAAAAAATGTTGATAAAAGCAACAGCACAGTTAAGCCAATAATCTGCTGCGAACTACCAGGTTCCACAAAATCACTCCCCATAAATTAAACATTACATTTTACATTACATTTAGTATAATTATATCATTATTTAATAAAAAGACAATAGCCCAAAACCCCAGGACACAAAAGAAATGCCTTAACACCCCTTTCGGCATTAAGACATTTCTTTTAGAAACACTGATTATGCTGTTTAATTATTGAGCTACAAGTCCACAGCCAGCGCCGTAACCGCCGCCTAAACCACAGCCAGCGCCGTAACCGCCGCCCATACCTCCGCTGCAAACGCCGCCGTTTGCAACACAGTCTTCAAGCCTTGTACGGCAATAGTCCAAATATTCGTCTGCTTGTGCCTGAGTTATTTTGCCGTCGCTTACAAGCTTATCCAAAGCTGCTTTTCTTGCTTCTAATATGCTTTCAACATCGGCTGCTGTAACCGGAGTCGAAACGGCAAGGCCTCTGCCCGCTGCGGCAGTCCTTGCGAATCTGCCGCCCATAGCATAAGCAGGAGCAGCCAGCATTGCAGTAATAACCAAAGAAGCCGAAAGAATCATTAAAAACTTTTTCATTTTACATAACCTCCATTTGAAATATTGCACATGTTTTAGTTCCTATGTGTAATTAT
>CAZEYG010000144.1:0-5794 GCA_964516575.1 uncultured Defluviitaleaceae bacterium | reverse complement strand
CCCAAATAACCCCCTTTATTTTGCAATACTTGCTATAACAGCAAACATTTCCCCGATTGTTACCTTATCGGTCAGCTTGTTTTTCCAGTAATCAGGTGATTTTATTATTCCGGCTCTGATAAGGGAATTAAAAGCGTCCACTTGCCAATCCGGCACGGCGGCAGCGGTATTCTTAACCTCTGACATCATTCTTACAAGCTCGTCCCCATAGGTTTTTGACGGCGCCCATTTGCCGCTAAGAGCTTCAACAGTTTTTGCCGTGCCGTGTAAATATGGGAAATGTCTTGGATCCGGGGTTGTCCCTTTCGGATAAGAAACTGCTCCGGCATAAAGTGCCAAGTGGTCAAGGTGTGCTTTTACGCCGTCCTCCCAGCAGACAAATTTCATGTGTGCCAGTTGGTCATAATCACCGCCGCCATTGCTTGTTTTCATGCCGCATGGGTTGCAGTAGCTTTCATTTAAAACCCCTGTAAACTTGCCGTAGCCGGTTTCTTTGGCCGCCTGGCAGTAAGCCACCACAGGATTTACATTTCCATGATGTGGCGCATAGTCCCAATACTTGGCCGCAAGTGATATGAAGGTATCAGTAGCGCCTTTCATTTTGGCCCATTGCTCGGCGGCAAACATAGTGGCTGTGGCTTGCCCGATAACAGACGTTTCAACTACATTCTGAACGCACATAAATCCCTTTACCTTTGCGATGAAGCTGTCCCATGTAACACCCCAGCTGCCTAATCGGATTTCAGCAGGGCAATTTTTACCTGACCATTTGTTATGCTGAACAACTCTGTCGATACCCAAGCCGTGCTTTTTAAGCAGCTCGGCAGTAAGTTTAGCGGCATTCTCACATGCCTTAATAAAGCCGGGCTTGTCGTTCACACAAATTTCAATGCCAATGCTTGTGCTGTTGCCCGGCCCATCGCTGCCGTCACCGGCGTGCCAGCACTGGCTTGTGTCCTCAAAGCTCTGGTAAATGCTGTCCTTATCAACTGAATAGTGCCAGCTTGCACCGCCTGTGCCGCCGTATAATAAACTTGCATGAGCTAGCGCATTGGCTGTAGGGGAGTAGTTGCCTGTGTTGTGGATTGTTATGTACTCAATTGATTTTAGCTTTCGGTTGGGGTTGTTACTAAGCCCGGACGGGCAAATTTTTCTGATTATTTCTATCATATAACTTCATCCTCCTTGTCTTTTCTAGCTCTCATTGCTTTTAGCGCTTCAATAATCTGTGACGCCTTATGACTTGTGAGCCACTTCATTTGTTCAACTTGGAATCTTTCCCGGATAAACATAAGCAGCCGTTCCTCATCGGGAGCGCCGTCCTCATCCATCCAGCCGATGTCCTTAGCCAGACCTAAAATGAAATTCTTTTGCTTGTCCGTTATCATGCCGGATACGGTTTTGGCGCTGCCCTGCAAGCTGTCTATAACCTTAACCGCTTCTCTTATGGTGAGGCTTTTTATGCTGTCTTTTTTGGTAAGCGTATGTACATGAGCGTGAAGGGTTTCACTGTCGATTCCACGTTCACGGCCTAAGGCGTGGATTTTGCGAAGCTGTGCTGGAGTAATCTCAGCCATCCTGTTCACCCCTTAATTTTTTCACGGTCTGTTTCATAGTAGAAATTGTCAACAACCTTACGTTTTACACCGACTTTATTCAGCTCCTTGTCAGTACGTAATTTAAGCACATCCTTATTGATTGACTCCTTTATAAGAATACAATCCGTCATACCGTATTTTTTCAAGTCTTCCAGTATTTCTGCCGTCTTGCTTGCACTGTAGGAAATGCTTGTGGACTGTCTAAAGCCCACAATCCCAAAATTCATATCACGAGACTTGCTCTCCATGCTGCTTTTGCTTTCCTCCACAAAAGCCTTAATCTGCGCTTCTAGGACTGTTATAGCAGTCTTCAGCGGCTTGCCAAGTTTTTCAGCCTTTATTTTAGCATCGTTTATGGCCATGTTCATTTCGGCTTCGATTGTCTCAATGCCAATTTCACATTCCCCGATTTCACGTAAAGCCCGGTCGACTTCATCCCAAGATTTCAGCTCGTCAACAGATGTTTTTACTCTTTTTGCCATACTTCTAGCCTCCTAACAGCATATTTAAAACTTTCTCATTTTCCTGCCTTGCCAAAGTCGTCCGCACTGACTCCTCCGGGAATTTAACAGGTACAGCCATCTTCATAATCCTGTTTATAATCCTGCTATCGTGCCGTAAGTCCTCAATTTTGCAGTTTGATGTAAATATAGTAACCTTATTTGCTGTCATACGGTCATTTAATATGTTGTAGAAAATCTCGTTTACCCAGCTGGAGGGCCTTTCTGTACCGAAGTCATCTAAAATTAATACGTCAATTTTCTTGATGTCTGCAATAAGCAGTGACTGGCTTTTTTCTGGCCCGCTTGCTTGAGCCTGATCCCATGTGCTTTTTATTTCTTCTATTAAATTCAGTGTCGTTACAAATTTTACAGCCGCCATGTGTTGCGCTATAAGTGCATTTCCTATGCTGACCGTAAGCCTTGTCTTACCGCTGCCCTTAGCCTCGCCGTAAAAGTATAGGCCCTTGCCTGTTTTTTTGAGCGCTTCAAAGTTTTTAACGTACTCTATAGCTATCCGTTTAATGTTTTGAGCCAATTCTCGATTGCATTCTAAACGGTACATGTCAATATCAAAACTCTTTACGGTTAACCCATCAAATTCCGGAGGGATGTTGGCGAAACTCAGCTTGGTTTTCATAATGTGGTACTCGGCACACCGGCACCGGCGGGCACGTTGGTTGCCGTCCTCATCAGCGGTTATAATAATTTCCGAACCGTCACACTCCCCATATATGCAGGATGGTTCAGAAGTCACATTCAAGCTCTTTGTCAGTTGGTTTTCTTTTGCTGATAAGTTTGCTAAGGCGGTTTCCTTCATCCTCTGGATTACTTCCCGAAGCGGGGTAAATACTGCTGCTATATCCACGTCCGACATTTACTTCACCTGCCTTGTTTTTAATAATACCAAGCACGTACTTTTCGTTTTTCCCCTTGCCGTAAGCCGAAGGGGGAATGTCCATTTTTAAGTAAATATTAAGAGCTTCAATAATTATGGCAGGGTGATAACCTTCCCATGAACGGAGTATCTTTTCTTTTTTGCCGGGGAGCATTTTGCCGGTTTTATTGGTAGTGGCTGCCAGTTTTGTAAAGAAAGTTGAGACAACATTGCGCTGTGCCTCGGTATAACGGCTTAACAGTTTATCCATACTGAACACCTGCCTATGCTATATTCATTTCCTTTGCCATTTTCGCCAGCTTAGCGGCAGTTATGTCGCCAAAGCTGTTAATCTGATAACCAATGATAGTGTTAACATAGACATTGACCGCACCACGTAAGCCGTAATTTGTCATGCTTATTTTGTGCAGAAGGTTAAGTGCTTCGTGGTCAAGTCCGGCCTCATCAAAAACAAGCTGAATATCCGTAAGCCTGATTTGACTTGTGAGTAAATGGGCTCTGCCGCCTATACGGCTGAATAGCTGTGCATAAGCTGCTTGGCCTGTGCCCTTCATTTTAAGATAAATTTCCTCATTACCCACAAAGGCAATACCTATGCCGCTGGCGTCTGTAATGGAGCGTAAATGGTTAATAACTCTGACGGTTAAGTGCTGGGCTTCATCAATAATAATTACCCTATTGCTGCCCTTCAGCTTATTTACAATTTCCATATAAGCTCGGCGGGATATTTTTTCCTTTATCCGAAGCTCTTCAGCCAAAAGCTCATTTACCCCGGTTATTGTTGCGTAACATGGCGATACGGTAATGGCAACCGCTTCTGGGTTTTTACGGCAATATTCCGTAACGGCCATTGTTTTGCCGATTCCGGCATCACCGTAAGCAACGCCGATTTTGCCTTGCAAGTGGCAATATGTTATTATGTTTGTGACCTGTCGGCTTATTGATGTCATTTTAAATGCCGGTTCTTTTGGTGATGCTTCTTTTTTCTCGCTGATAATAAGTAATTGCTCTATTTTAGGGATAAGCGTGTGAGGCGTTTTGTAAGTACCCTTTAAAAATGAGCTGATCATGCCATCTGAAACGCCCAATTCTTTGGCTACAGCGGCTTGGGACTTACCTGTCTTTAATAAGTATTCTCTTAAGTGCTGTGCGGCCTGAACTCCTTCTACGCCGTATTCACTTATTAAAGTCTCTCTTGTATTTTCCATAAAATCCACCTTTCCTTATGTTGTTTCCTTGCGGCTTTCTTTAAGAGCTTCCAATGCTGATGTCCAGTTACAGCTAGTTTCATCAATTTCATAACCTGCTGCTTTTTTAAGGGTTTCATTACTAAACAAAGGCTTTAATATGGTTGGGCTTATATTTTCGCTGGAATTAAGATTCTCCAGCGCCTTGTCCATAATAAGCTCAAGCTCGTTATGAGTTTTTATATCCTTTTGCTTTTTAAACTCTCTTAAAGCCCTAACAGCTTGACGGTTTTCCTTTTGTGCCCTTGCAATTTCCTCTTTGCTTGCATCGTAGCCTAATTCTTCTTTGAGCTTTGCCGTACATATAAACTTTTCTTCCATATCGTAAACCCTTACCTCCGCTAAATCATCAGGATTATAGCGTACATATACTTCCTTGCCGAAGTAGTTAATCCATAAATCTTGGTCAAAGTATTGCAGCTTCTTTTCATAAAACGTCAGTGTTACACCGTTTTTGCCTACTTTCATAGGATTAGACCAGCGCATGAACATAAGGTTTAGTTGAGCTTCCGTGACTACACGCTTTTCAACCAAAAGCTCCGCAAAAACCTCATCCGGGGATCTACCGTCCATACCTTCGCCTGTATGAGGCTGTTTGTTGTACCACCCTGCCAAATATGTATCAACAAAGCTAATAAATTCCTGTACAGTTTTTAATCGGTTTATATCCTTGGCTACGGTTTTAAGACGTTCCGGCTTTTCGGCTATACTACCGCCGGTGTATGCTTCAAACAGTTTGCTGAAAGTATTTTTAAGTGTTAGGAACGCACGTTCAACGCCTTTTGCCCTAGCGTTCCGGGGAAGAGCTGTTCTGAATTCTATAGCAAGCTGTTTAAGTATCGTAGGAGGGCTAAACTCCTCCGGCTTTATTTTCTTATGCCGAAAGCCGTTGCCGCCAAAATCGTGGAACAGAAATTCCCGGCCGTTATCTGTATACAGCATTTTTGGTACACCGTGCTTTTCAATCCCCTTCCTCAAGGCGAATATGGTTGCATCTGAGCAGGGTCTGTCTGTTACGCACCAGCCCATCATTTTACGTGTCCTAACGTCCATAAAGGCAGTTAGGTAAAGTCTTAACACCTTTTCGCCGTCATAATTCATAATGTCAAACGTATGGTTATCCGCCACCCAGATGTCGTTGGGCTCTAGGTTGTCATACATGCGCTTTATGTAAGGAGCGCACTTGCCAATGAAGTTTTTATCTCCATGCCGAAAGTATTCTACAAATGGAACAGGTATTTTCTTTACCTCTCTCTCAAATGTATCCGGGGCGGGAAGGGGAAGCAGCTCTGGATTACTGCGTTCAAGCTCAAGGCCGGTAAGTGTTACGCATAGGCTTACGCTTTTTTGAGATTCATCCAGATAAAAATGCTCAAATATATCCCATATTTCCTTTAGTAACTTTCGGAAGTGCCCGCCGTGTTTGCCCCGCCTGTCAATCAGTGCTATAGCTCCTTTCTCGTTAAGTGCCTTCCACTTTCGGTAAAGTGTTCGTCTTGTAAGATTAAGGCTGCTGTTTTTACTGTTGCACTTATTTATGAAGGCATCATC
>CAZEYG010000143.1:0-5813 GCA_964516575.1 uncultured Defluviitaleaceae bacterium | reverse complement strand
GCGCTAAATCATCCGACGTTGAAACAACTATTGTCGACGGAAAAATACTTATGCAAAACAGGGTTATACAAACTGTTGACGAAAAACTATTAATAAAAGAAGCAACTGATAGAATGGTATCGTTGAGAAACTTATAGATTATAATTCAAAGGGGGATTTCTATGTTGAAAATTATCGGTGTAAACGGCAGCCCAAGAAAAGCCGCAACCCTTCACGCAGTATCAGTAGCTCTTGAAGCGGCAAAAGACATACCTGGCGTTGAGGTTGAAACGGAGCTTCTTGATTTAAGCGGCAAAAAAATCAGCCCGTGTATTCATTGCAACAGATGTATAAGAGAAGGTAACGGAGTTTGCCCAACATTTGACGACGATATGAACCAATTTTATGCGCCTCTTAAAGAAGCAGACGGCATTATTTTAGGCTCTCCTGTTTATCAAATGGGGCCTACGGCAACTATGGCCATATTTGCCAACAGATGGCGCTGCTTAGGCGGTTTAGCTACAAACGGCCACTGGGGCTCAAGAGTCGGCGCTTCCATTGCCGTAGGCGGAACAAGAAACGGCGGCCAGGAAACAACATTAGTTGCCCTTAACAACATATTACTTTGCATGGGCTTTAACGTAACATGCGGTGGCATATTTGCATACGGCGGCGCTTCCGTATGGTCAAATGATAAAAAAGCGGCCGGTGTTGAAGCCGATACGGTTGGTATGGATTCATTACGAATGGTAGGCAGAAGAACCGCTGTTATCGCCCAGCTTTTAAAAACAGGCAGGGAGGTTTGTAACTTAGACGGAGTTGTTATTGCAGGGTTTAGGGATAAGGCTGCTCTTGATGAAAAAATCAGCAAGTTTACAAGCAGGGAAGAAAAATCATAGTGTGAGGTGCATACTATGGCGATTTTAGAGCTAAAAGGGATTACTAAAAGATTCCCGGGAGTTGTAGCAAACGACAACATTTGCATATCCTTCGCAAAAGGAAGTATCCATGCTATTTTAGGCGAAAACGGCGCAGGTAAGTCTACGCTGATGAATATTCTGTACGGAATATACAAGGTTGACGAGGGTGAAATTATCCTAAACGGCAAAAAAACTGTTTTTGCTTCATCAAAAGACGCTATAAGTTCCGGTATCGGTATGGTGCATCAACATTTTATGCTGGTGCCTAGCTTTACTGTTTGGCAGAATATTATTCTAGGGGATAGAAATAAGAGTTATCCTTTGATTAAAAAGGGCGAAGAAAAAGCACGGATACAGGGCGTTATGAAAAAATACAAAATTGAGCTTGACTTAGACGCCGAAACAGGTAAGTTATCCGTGGGTACACAGCAAAGACTAGAGATTTTAAAGGCTCTATACAAAGGCGCTAAAATACTTATATTAGACGAACCCACATCTGTTCTTACCCCGCCCGAAGTAAACGAGCTGTTTAAGATGATGCAGACCTTGCAATCTCAAGGTTGTACCATAATTTTTATATCACATAAGCTAAATGAGATTATGACTATTGCCGAAGATATTTCTGTTTTAAGAGACGGGAAACACATAAAAACTGTCAAGAAGGAGGACTGCACAACCCAAATGCTTTCAAACCTTATGGTTGGCAGGGATGTTGTTTTAAAGCTTGACAAGGAAGAGGCAAAAAAGGGCGACGTTGTGCTGGAGGTTAATGGTGTTAACTATTCTGACAGCAAGGGCGTTAAGCGTTTGAAGGATATAACCTTTAATGTTAAGGCCGGGGAGGTTTACGGAATAGCCGGTGTTGACGGCAACGGCCAAACAGAGCTGGCAGGCGTAATAAGCGGGGCAATCAGACAGACTGAAGGAGCCATATACCTATCAGGTAAGGACATTTCCGGCATGTCGCCAAGGCAGCGGATGTATTCCGGCATGTCGTATATTCCGGCGGATAGATGCGGCACAGGCCTTATTCCTGACTTTACCGTTGCCGAAAACTTTATTCTAAACGACTATGAGCTTCCGCCGTATACAAGGAATACGCTGTTGCAGCAAAAACCTATAGGTGAAAAGGCTGACAGGCTGATTAAATATTACTCAATAAAAACTCCAAGCAGAAGAGTTAAGGTTCAAAACCTTTCTGGTGGCAACCAGCAAAAGATAGTTGTCGGCAGAGAGCTGAACAAAAAACCTAAGCTACTTATCGTCGTTCAGCCTACATGGGGGCTGGACATAAGCGCTTGCGAGTTTGTCTATAAACGAATTTTAGAAGCGCGTCAGGCAGGAATGGCTATCCTATTAATATCAACAGAGCTGGAAGAAGTTAAGCTACTTTCAGATACGCTGGCGGTAATGTATGAAGGGGAAATTTTGGGGGAGGTAGATGCGGAAAAGGCAACCATTCAAGAAATCGGCATGATGATGATGGGCACAAGAATAAATTAATTTATATAATAGGAGGTAATTATATGAAGAGAGTAAATAAATTATTAGCTATTGGGTTAAGTATAGTTTTAACTGCTGTTATGTTTGCCGCTTGCAGCAACCCGGCTGATTCAGCCAAAAAAGAAGAAGCGGCGGCTCCAAAGAAAAAAATTGCCCTTATATGCAACGGCTCTATAACAGACATGGGCTGGGATCAAAGCAGCTACGAGGGCTTAATGAATATAGCTAAATCTTTAGATAACGTAGAAGTCAGCTATCAGGAAAACGTGCTGCCGGGTGCTGCTAAGGACGTTTTGCGTAACTACGGCAACGATAAATACGACCTAATAATTGCCAATAACCTTGACTATTCCGACATTGTTATGGAAATAGCGCCTGAATTCCCTAATACATGGTTTGCCGTAAACTTTGGTTACGCAGCAGGCGAAAACATCATGAGTATCGGCGGAACAAACTGGCAGGCTACATATTTGGCAGGCGTACTAGCCGGCCACATGAGCAAAACAGGTACAATTGGCCTTCTTACAGTCGGCGAAAATGACATTACAAAAACAATGCTTAAAAGTTTTCAATCCGGCGCACAAACAGTTAACAAAGACATTAAGGCTATCGTTGCTTATACAGGAAGCTGGGACGACGTAGTTAAAGGCAAGGAGCTTGTTAATTCGATGATAGACCAGGGCGCAGACGTTATTTATTCCCAAAACGGCCAGGTTAATCAAGGCGCTGTTGAGGCGGCTAAAGAACGTGGCGTTAAAGCTGTAGGCGCTGTTGTAGACATGGTTCCCATGGCTCCAGATACAGTAATCGGCAGTGCTATCTCTCCGCCTGAAAATGTTATAAAGCTGTTTGTTGATATGTTTATGAGCGGAACCCTTAAAGGTGAGGTTGGTGTTTACGGCTTAAAGGAAGGTGTTGAGGATATTTCATTCAACGAAAACATGCCGGAAATAACTAAAGAGGTTAAGGATAAGGTTGCTGAAGTGAAACAAAAAATCATAAGCGGAGAAATTCAAAAGCCCGAAATCTAAAGCTCGAGGGGTGACGAATATGCGTAATGCATCAATAAGGCATTTATACAGCCCGGCTATAGTTTTCTTGTCGTCAGTATTTGCTATAGCGCTGTCTTTGTTTTTAGGTGCAATACTGATTAAACTAATAGGCATAGACCCTGTACTTTCGTATAAATATTTTGTATACGGTGCTTTGGGTAGTGCAAACGGCTTGGCGGAAACAGTATCCAAATTCGTGCCTATTATTTTCTGTGCATTATGCTGTACGGTGGCCTTCAAATCGGGGTTTTCAAATATCGGTAACGAAGGCCAGTTTTCAATCGGCGGGTTGGGTGCTGTTATTGTAGGCGCCTACCTGCCGCCTTTGCCCCCAGTTATACATATTATTGTTGCCATATGCGCCGGTATTGCTTTTGGCGCTATATGGAGTATGCTTGCGGGATATTTAAAGCTTAAGTTTAACGCCAGCGAGCTTCTTACAACCATGATGCTTAATTATGTTGCGGTGCATTTTTTAGGGCTTTTATATGAATCGGCGCTAAAGGACCCTAGCGGCATTATAAATCAGACTAAGGTTGTTTTGCCGTCTGTTAGACTGCCTGTTCTTTTACAGGGCACAAGGCTGACTGTTGGGCTTTTTGTAGCTATAGGAGCCATATTTTTTGTTGATTATCTAATGAACAGAACGCCTTACGGCTTTTCTATGAAAATTAGAGGAGCTGGGGATAAGGTTGCTGTTTATTCTGGGGTTAACAAAGCAAAAACTCTTATTATGGTGTTTGTTATAAGCGGCGGTCTTGCCGGTCTTGGCGGCGCTGTTGAGCTTTTAGGCGCACAACATAGGATGATGGCTGGGTTTTCCGCTGGATACGGCATAGACGGCATAGGCGCAAGCATTATGGGCAGAAATAACGTTATAGGCGTAACGGTTTCCTCGTTTTTGTTTGCCATATTACGTGTTGGAGCCGGGGCAATGCAGCGGGGAACAGGTGTTCCGTCTCCTGTACTGTCGATTATTCAAGGGATAATCATTGTTATGGTTATTGTTAGCTCTTATGTAGCCGATAAGATTATAACATCTGCCAAATTGGGAGGTGTATATAATGACTAATGTTTGGGTTATTACGATTGTAACGGCTATCGGCATGATGATTAGAACAACAATACCTATTTTGTATGCTACAACAGGAGGTTTTTATTCCTTTAAATCAGGGGTATACAACTTTTCACTGGAAGGTACAATGCTTTGCGGCGCATTCTTTGCATATTTCGGTGCGCTGATGACAAACAATCTTTGGCTGGGGCTTTTACTTGCGGTTTTTATGGGTGGACTTACAGGTGCCGTGCTTTCTTATCTTTCGGTTGTACTGAAAGTAAGCGTAATGGCAGTTGGCATAGGAATAAATGTTTTTTATCTGGGCCTAACGGGTGTTCTTTTTAGATATCTAAGCAGCGTAGGTCTAAGCGCAAGCCTAAAGGGACTTATGCCGAATATTGAAATACCTGTTCTTAGCCAGATTCCTTTTGTTGGCAACGCTTTGTTTTCACATAACGTTATGGTGTACTTGGGCTTAGCTATTGCCTTGTTTACAATATGGCTTTTTAAATATACACATTTTGGTCTTTCTTTTATGGCTGTTGGCGAGAATGAAAAGGCGGCTGCAGCGGCAGGGATAAATGTAGATAGATATAAAATACTTGCGGTTATAATATGCGGCGGATTATCGGCGATGGGTGGTGCTTTTTTGACGCTTACCCAAACAACGCGGTTTGTTGAAAACCTTGTTGACGGCCGAGGTTGGATAGCTATTGCCGTTATAATATTGGGTGGGTTTGATGCTAAAGGTGCCCTTTGGGGTTCATTCCTTTTTGGGCTTGCGGCAACTATAGCGAACCAAATGCAGATAATAGGGCTGTCTGTGCCTTATCAGGTTCCGCTTATGGCGCCATATATATTAACCATAACAGCTTTGGCGTACACAAACATGAAGGGAAACAAGTATATTTAATTATAATATTAAAGGCGGGTGTAATGCCCATGAATAACTTATATGAATACGACGTAGTAGTTATTGGAGGCGGCGTTTGCGGAGTTAGTACAGCACTTTTTTTAGCTGAGGCCGGCGCAAAAGTTGCTCTGCTTGAAAAAAGTCATATTTGTGCGGGGGCGTCCGGTACAAATCCCGGGTTTTGTGTACTTACATACAGGGAGGACGCTTTCGTTACCGGCATGGCTATGGAGCAGCAGGAAAAATGGCAGGAGTTTGAATCAAAACTTCGATGTGATTTGGAGTTTGTTAAAAAGGGTGGATTAATTTTATTTAACACCGACGAGGAAAAAGAGATTATTGAACGGTTAGAAAAAGAGCGGCAAGGTTATGGCCTGGAGCTTCAAATT
>CAZEYG010000142.1:0-5863 GCA_964516575.1 uncultured Defluviitaleaceae bacterium | reverse complement strand
TACCTTCATCAAACATTTTAAAAACAATATCGTTTTTATTAAATATTTTTATCTTGCCTATTTGCTTTAACATATCAATGTTTACAGCTTCATCAGGTATACCAGACATTGAGTTGCCTCCTTTTAGAATAGGGTTTGCGGTTATTCTAATTAGTGTATCATTTTAACAGCTCGATTGCAATAGAAGCGTCCTTGCCGCTAAGGGCACGGAGCTTTTTGCCCTCGATAGTAATAGACTCACGTATGTTTTCTATATTATGCATTATAAGACCAAAGGTTTTAATAAGTTCTGCAGCGTCTACGTTTTGGTTGTCTAAATAATAAGGCTGGCCGATATAGTCCATAAACGCCTTGATTTTTGGGTCGTATACTATGCCGATAACGGGCACACCCATGCTGACGGCGTATATTAGAGAATGGAGGCGCATACCAACCATAATGTCGGCTATGCCGGCGATACCCATAAGCTGGCAGACGTCATATTCCCTTTTGAGTATAACATGGTCACAGGTTAGCTTTGCGGCGATTTCCCTTGAGATAATGCCGTCGAAGGGATGTTGCATCGGCACAAAAAGAGGTATAAGACCGTAACTTTTGTTTAATTCGTTTATAACGGCCGACATTTTCGACGTAAAGTCGCTGTCGTTATATTTCCATTGTCTGAAAGACAGAGCTACGTATTTTTTATCCAGCGAAATGCCCTCGTAGGCCAGAATGTCCATAAGCTCAGCGCCTTCCGCTGGTTTTATAGCTAAAGTCGGGTCGCTGGAAAGGGCTACGTTTTCGTTTTTAACGCCTAACCGCGCCAGCTCGTCAAAGGATTGTGGGTCACGTAGGGTTATGTAATCGCACATTTGAAGCGCCTTTCTGGCGGTTCCTTCGTTGGAGCGTCTTATAATCGGCCCGATACCGTTGGCAAAAAGCATGAGCTTTAAGCCGTATTTTTTTGATAAATACATAAGCAAAGTGTAGTAATAAAGGGAATGGGTGCTTGTTATGTCCTGGATAAGGCTTCCGCCGCCGTTTATAAACAATCGGCAGCGCTTCATATACGCCGCTATTTGCAAAAAGTTAATCCGGCTAAGGCTAACGACACCGTGTTGTTTTGCGGTTGCCTTAGGGTTTTTGGAAAGCACAAGCAAAGAAACGTCGGGTTTTTCACGGCGTAGGCTGTCGATTATTGCGCTTAAAATAGCGTCGTCCCCGCTATTGTTAAAGCCGTAGTAACCGGAAAGGATAACGTCAAAAAGAAGGCCTTTTTCCTTTTGCCGGCGTAAAACATCTCTATAAATTTCGATATGGCGCTTTTTCATTATATCCGTAGAGAAGTTTTCCTTTGCAAAGGTTTGAAGATTGTTTCCAAGCCTTGCTCTTAAGGTTGGGTCAGAGGCAAGGGCCGCCATATGATTACCCATTGTTTGGTAGTCGTTGTCGTCTGCTAGAAGCCCCGTTTCTCCGTGGATTATAAGATCGGGTATGCCACCTACGGCCGTGCTTATGGTTGCTTTAGACATCTTCGCTCCTTCTAAAAGCACGTATGGAAAACTCTCGGAATGGGACGAAAGCACGTTTATGTCGATGGCGTTTATAAAGCTGAATATGTCGTTAACAAAGCCGATAAATTTAACGTTTTGGCTTATACCTAGGCTTTTTGTAAGCTGCATCAAGGAATGCTGCTCGACACCTTCTCCGGCTAAAAGGAAAAGAAGGTCGTCACGTTTTTCCAAAGCCTTTGCCGCTGCTTGCAAAAAAACCTCATGCCCCTTAACCTTATCAAAGCGTCCGATAATACCGATTAGGGTTTTGCCTTCAGCTTCTATGCCGTATTTCTTTAGAAACTGGGCTTTTGGGACAAAAGGCGTTTCGGCCTTGAAGTCGATAGCGTTGTAAACGGTATAAACTCTGTCCTTTGGAAATTGGCGGCTTATAAGCATATCGGTAAAGTTTTGAGACACGCCGATGAAATAGTCCAAAAACCGCAGAGAAGCGGAGTTAAGCTCTGTAAAAACCATCTTTTTATAGATGTTTTCGGTAAAGTCCAGCCGGTAGTCGCTATGCATAGTTGTTATCATTGGGATTTTAATAAACGGGCGCAAAAGGACAGCGATAAAGTTTCCCCTTGCGCCGTGGGCATGGATAAGGTCAAACCGCTCTTCGCGGATAAACTTAACCAGCTTTGGTATAATAGTTAGGTCGTTTCTGTATCTTTGTCTTATAAGCATAGAAGAAATAGGCATGTTTTTTATTTCCTGATAAAAAACGCCCTCCATAAAACAAACTACTCGGGCGTCTATTTCTGTGTTAAGGGCTGTCAACAGGGCAAAAACATGGGTTTTTGCGCCGCCCTTGTCGCCGCCGCTAATCAAATGGAGTACCTTTAAATTTGGTGGGTTCAAGGTGTTTCCCCTTTCATTCATATGAGCCAAGCCGCCCGACGGCAAAAGCAAGGCCGATAATTACCCAGTAAGTAAGCATAACCCGGGGATAAAACCAGGTGTATTCAACAAGGCTCATAAACAGTATGGCGCTAAGTCCCGCAATAAGACCGCAGGCGTAATATCTAACGGTTTTGTCAGCAGAATAAAGGCTTTTGCGAACGACGGATTTTCCGGCGCAAAACAACACGGATAAAAAAGCCATAAAGCCGCAAAGACCTGTTTCCAGCCAAACCTGGATAAACAGATTATGGGAGTGCATAGCGGGCAGCGCCATATAATGGGAATAGATTTTGTAAATCTTGCCGAAGGGCCCCGGGCCTAAGCCGATACCGATAAGCCATGTTTTGGATAAGGTTCTTAATGCGCCGCCCCAAATCATAAGCCTAAAGGAGCTGGAGGAGTCTTTGCCGATTGTCATAATCCGGGCTATTATACTTGCCGGGATAAACGGTATTAGGGCAAGGGACAGGATTAAGAAAAAGGGGAACAGCCGCTTATTAACAAACAATACGTAAACAGCGGCGGCAAAGGTTATAGCCAAATACGCCGACCGGGCGTATGTTAAAGCTAAAGCCAGTATACACGGGATAATTATAACAAATATAAAAAGCCTTGTAATATCCTTTTTGCTCGAAAGGAGGGCCGATACGGAAAGGGGTAATACCATAATAAGAAACTCGGCGTAGTTGTTTGGGTTGTCCATTGTCGCAAAAAGGCGGCTCATGCCGGAGCTTATATCAGTGTCTACAAAATCCAGCCGAACAGCTATACCCATTTTATACATTAAAAGGCCGTAGGCAGATGAAACAAGCATTGCCCCAATAAGGGTAAACACAACCAGCTTAAGCGTATAAGCTGATCTTACGAAACATTGAATCAAAACACAAATAAGGATACAGGAAATAAGAATCAGAAAAATTCGCAAGCTGTCGCTTCTGTCGTAACTTATAATAAGACTTGCGGCGGAAGTAAGAGCAAACAGCAAAACAGAAGGGGCAACGCCCTTAATCGAAAAGCCTGTTTCGTTTCTTGCAACATACCGTATTACATAAGCGGCCAAAATAAAAAGCGCCCCGGCCAGAATATACAGGTTATTCCAATATTCATGGGGGATTATAACCATAAAGAAAATAAACAGGCAAAACATATGTTCAACAAACATACCCTTGTAGTTTAAAATAGAGCCGGAAACGGCTTTAGCGCCCAGCGAATATTTAACCCCAAGAGCAGAATATATTTTTCTAAGCCATTTGCCTATAAAAGCGGCAAAACGGTCAACCACGGCAAAAAGAAAGGAGCCTTGCTCATAACGTTTTGGCGCCGCTAAAAAAGGCTTAGTAAAAAAGCTAACTAAACCACTGCCTTGCACAAGCCGGGCAAGAGCCTTTATAAACCTGTAGACTAAGCTGTTTTCGTAGTATAGATTAATCCTTTGGTACAGCTTATAAATAAAATTTAGTATTATACTATGAGTCATTATATCACCGTCTTATAAAGTTGCGTTTTGGCCGGAATAAATCCGCCAAAAATATTTAAAGTCTGCGACGCTAAAAACTAAAAACCTTACTTGTCGACAATCTGAAAAAAGTTGACTAACTTTTCTTTTCAAACCCTGCCAGCTTTAAAAATATTTTTGATTTCCCGGCACGGATAGTAAAGCTGTGGCCGATAACATATGTGTTGCCGTTAATCATAATCCCGCCGTTTTCGACGAATTGGCCTTTAGCAAGGGAATGTATTTCAACGGATCTATAATCCTCCAAAGGTGCTTTAACCTGCCTGCCGTCGGCTGTTGGGGTCAGGAGATAACCGGGTTCTATTTTAAAGTCGGTTATACGGCCTAAATCTACGCCTTTTGTATCGTCAACAACTAAACCGTTTATTTCTAGGTTGTCTGCCACGAAGCTATAAACCTGTTCGGAAAAAAACGTTAGCTCGATGTCGTCTTGGTTGGATATTATACTTACGGAAGGGTTCAAAAACTTAGCGCCAACAAAAGCAACAGCGCCTATAATGGTTATCAGAATAAACAAATCAATTATGTTTATCAGCCCAAATAGCTTTCCCTTTTCGTTAATCAGCTTGCTCAATGTCATCTTCTCCTTTTGTTTGTTTGTTATACTAATCCTAGATTAAAACATAGAGTGCAGAGGGAAGCCGAACGCCAGAGGGCGTGAGGCGCTTTAAGCGATAGCAGTCTATGATTTTAATCAGGATTGGTATTAAATGAGTCTGTTAATATTTCGTAAAGACCTAATGTTTTGTTTATGGCAGTTTCAAGGTTAAACCTGTGGCAGACGGCCGAAAGAGCGTTGTCGCTTAAGGATTGCCATAACGGTATGTCCAGCATAAGCCGCTTCATGGCGGCGGCCATAACGTCGGCGTCGCCGTAGTTTACCAACAAGCCGCAGCCTGTTTCGTTGTTTACTATATCCACGTTGCCACCTACGGACGTAGCGATAACCGGAAGTGCCTTTGCCATCGCTTCCAAAATGGCGAAGCTATGGGCTTCTTCTCTAGAGCTGTTAATGTAGCAGTTGGCGGCTTTTAGAATATTCTCTGTGTCTGTTCTGTAACCTGTAAATATAACGTAACTTGAAAGCTCGTTGTCCTCGACATACAACTTGCACTTGGAAAGCAACTTGCCGTCTCCTACGAGCATAACCTTAAAGGGTAGGGTGGTTTTCTTTGTTAGCTCTTTGACGGATTCAAGCAGGAATAAGTTCCCTTTTTCTTCCGTAAAGCGGGTTAAGGTAACGAACAAAAACATAAAGTCACGGAGCTTAAACTCCTTTCGGATTTTGCTGCCTTGGACGTTGTGGGTATAATCGGCGTAGGGTACGCCGTTAGTTATAACGGTTATAAGGTTTTCCGGCCCATTATTAATAAGAAGATATTTTTTTACAATATTACATACGGCGATAATATAATCGTTACGCCGGAGCATAAACTTATTTGTAAACTTCCATGTTTTGTTTTGCTCTATAGCGAAATGGCTCGTAAAAACAACCTTTAAACTCGGGTAAAACAGCTTGGCTAAAATCGAGATATAGTTTTCTCTGCCGTGTTGAGTATGGATTAAGCTTATGTTATTAGTGCGGCAATAAGCCGCAACCTTAAAGGCGGCTATAATATCAAAAGGATTACGCATTTTAAGACGAACAGGTTTTATACCCATTTCTTCAAAAGTCATGCAAAGGGTTCCCTCAATATTATACATAAGGTAAGGTTTATGACCGCGCTCTAAAAGGCTTTTGGCCAATATTTCAACATATTTTTCCGTGCCGCCCTTGCCGGCGAAGTTGATAAGATACAATACGTTCATGAAAAGCATCTCCCGCTTGCGCTTACGTGCTTACATGTAATGTTTACCAACAAATTTTATATTAAACAGTATTTATTGTCAAGTAATCGGATTAGATGCC
>CAZEYG010000141.1:0-5896 GCA_964516575.1 uncultured Defluviitaleaceae bacterium | reverse complement strand
AACAGATTAACTAGGGTAGTTTTACCTGCGCCCGAGGGACCAACCACGGCAAATTTCTGCCCGCTTTCTGCGCTGAAAGAAACATTGCTAAACAGCAGCTTATCCGGCGCATAACCAAAAGAAACATTTTCAAATTTTACATTACCATTGCCATTAAGTGTTGTGGCTTCGTTTTGCTCTGTTGAAATCTCCGGCTCGTCTATGAGAGAAAAGACACGCCTAGCAGCGATAGTTCCAGCTTGTATATTGTTAAGTGAGAGGGAGAAGGCCGAGATAGGGTCGCTTATCATAACGGCATAGACTAAGAACGCTTGAAATGCGCCGAGGGTCAGTGATCCGTTGAGCAAGCTTAACCCGCTGAAAACGCAGAGAATGACGTAACTTGCGGAATATATGAATTTGGTTATTGGCGTAACATAACCGGAATAGTACCGGGATTTTACATAGGATTTGCGATAGTCTTCTATCAGCTGCATAAACCTTTGACCACAAGCTGTTTCACGGTTAAAGGCTTTAATAACCTCAAAGCCGGAAAAAGTATCTTCGGCATATGAGTTAAGCTCTGACGACGCTTGCCGTTGTACCGCTATCATTTTGTTAGTCGCCGACTTAATCTTGTTTATCGCAAACAGGCTAAGTGAGGTGGATACAAGAAAAATAATTGCTAAAGCAGGGTTTAATACAAACATCATAAAAAGCACGCCAACTATTATAAAACCCTTTGAAACCATAGACATCAGTGAGTTTTCTAACATATCGGACAATGTAACCATATCTTCGGTACATTTGGACAGCACTTCGCCGATTGGGTGGGTGTCGATATAGTTAATACTTAGTCGGTGAAGCTTTTTTTGTATGCTTTCACGCATAAAGAGAACGATTTTCTGCCCTGCTGAAACTGAAAAACGAGCCAATAAATAAGTTGCTGCATAACCAGCCGTATAACAAAGCAACAATACCCAAAGCATAGAGATAACCACAGACATGTCAATCTCCGCTCCCGTCTTAACGGCATTTTGCAAATAGTCAATGAGATTTTTAATCCTCATTGGGGCAATTGCCAAAAAAACAGTGCTTGTAAGCAGATTGATAATCAGCATAGAGGCTGAGCGTTTGTCACGCAGATATAAGCTAACAACACGGCGCATAGCGCTTTTCATTTTAACATTACTCTGCATTAACTTAACCCCCTTCTGATAACTGCTGGGTTTCGTAAATCTCACGGTATACTGCACTCTTAGCCAACAGCTCATCGTGACTGCCTTGTGCTAACACCGTGCCACCGTCTAATAGAATGATGTTGTCCGCATGTTTGATATTCCTTATGTTTTGGGCGACGATTATCACTGTCTTGCCTTGCAAACCTTTAGTGATATTATGATGAATTGCTTTGTTTGTTTTGGCGTCTAAAGCCGAGAAGCAGTCATCAAAAATATAAACCGGGCACTGCTTGCTTAGTGCTCTGGCGACAGATAGCCTTTGGCGCTGCCCGCCTGAAACATTCATCCCATTCTTAGCAAGCACATACGAAACTCCGCCGCTAAGCTCTGACACAAAACCCTTTGCAGCAGCCATATCAAGGGCGAAAAGCGCTTCTTCTGCCGTCATATTAGGGTTGCCTGTGCATAGGTTTGCCATTATGGTTTCTTGAAAAACTTTTGAGTTTTGTGGAGATAGGGATATTTGTGCAGTGAGCGACGTTGGGTCAAGCCTTGAAATATCGGTTCCGCTTATGGTTATTTGCCCATTCTTAGGTTTTATAAGACCCATAATGAGCTTAACAACCGTGGACTTGCCGGAGCCTGTTGCGCCAATAAAGGCGGTGGTTTTGCCGGGGATTATGACAAAATCCAAGCCGGAAAGTGCGAGCTTTTCCGCGCCTTCATATCCATAGGAAACGTTGCTAAAGGTTATAGGACCCGTCATATCCGCCCTAACAGAGCTGGGATTACTTTGTAAATCAGGCAAATCCAATACCTCGTTGATACGTTTGCCGGAAACCGCTGCCTTTGGCAAGAAATTGATAATTAGCACTAAACCAGACAGTGAAGATACAAATGTTAAGACATACTGCAAGAAAATTATTAATGAAACTGAAGTGAAGGAGCCTGCTTTAAGCCAAACTGAACCTATATAGTAAATGATTACCATGGTGAAGCTCATAATGAGCTGCATACCTGGGCCCAAAAAGTTAACAGATTTATACGCATTAATAGAAATCTCCGACGCTTCTTCATCGGCCGCAGAGAGCTTTTTAATCTCGTGGGCTTCTTTGTTGAAAGCTCTTATGAGGCGTACGCCGGTAAGTTTTTCTTTGATAAGACGTGCGATAAGGTCGTTTTGCCGTTGCACACGTGCAAACTTAGGCAAACCGGCTTTGGTCACAAGGACAATCATAACAGTCACAGCAGCAAGAGAAAAAAGCAGCACCAATCCAAGCAGAAAATTAAGGCTAAGCATAATAATAAGCGTGCCGATTCCTGTTAGCGGCACGATTAAAGAAGAGCGCAAAGCGTTAATTAGAAACATCTGCAACGTGACAGTATCGGCGCTTATGCGGTTTAGTAGGGATGCCTCGCCTATTGCGCCAAATTGTTCGACAGAAAGGCTGAGCACTTTATCGAAAATAGCTTGCTTGCAGTCCGAAACAATGCTTGCCGTAACACGAGCACTCAAATATGCGCTGACAATCATTGCGCCCCCTGAAAGCAAGGAAAGCGCAATCATAAACACTCCGTTTCGTATTATTGCGTTTGTGTCCCCTGCTTCGACGCCGTGGATCAATATGTTTTGAGTAATCCTTGGCAATAAAAGCTGGGTCGCTACTTGAAGCGAACAAAAAACAAAGACGCCAAGAATCATCAATTTATAGCGTTTGCCGTATGTAGACAATATTTTAATCATTATGCTGCTCCATAAATGTAATTGTTTGGCAATCCTAATTCTATACTAGCAATAACACATATTAATATACTGTCCGAATTAGTATAATTATACCACCCCTTGTATTTGCTGGCAAGCGAAAGATACTCAGCCTTAACGGTATGTTATAAAGAATTTTTGTCCATTAGGACTCCTCCTCTGCTTGATGTGGTTAGCCAACCCCATCTATTATAGCATTGGAGGTTTTTGCTTGAAGCTAAAGCTTTTTTACTCCCTCGGCATAGCCGGGGGTTTTGTCACGCTAAAGCACAATGAAGAAGGCATTATTCGCAAGAATAATGCCTTCGCTGTTGACATAGCTTTAAGTGGAAATAGTGTATGCCATGCTTCGGTTACACTTCATTATCTCTTAGCTTACCCAAAGAGCCTCCAGGATGCCATTTAACATATGTTTCTGGCGTAACATTGAGCTTTGCTTGAAGCACAACGCTTAGAGCCTGCAACGCCAAGATTTCAACAACAACGGATGCACGTGGGGCACGGTTTAATGGGCCACCTTCGTTGGACACACCCGCTTGCAAAAGCACATCCGCCTCTTTAGCCAGCCAGCTATCTGGGTAACCTGTAACTGCAATAATCTTGCAGCCGTTATTCTTTACAGCGTTAACGGTTGCCTTTAGCTCCAGTGTTTCACCGCTGTTGGATATGCATATTACTACATCGCCAGCTATAAGCTGGCCGCATGAGCCGTGTACGGCTTCTGTGCCGTGAAGAAAATAGGTCGGTGTACCTGTGGACGATAAAAGCGAAGCAACATAACCCGCCACATGCCCTGGCTTGCCGATACCTGTAATATGGACTCTGTTTTGCCGGCTGCGGGCATTTAATATCAGCTCGGCGGCCGCCTCAATTGCTTCCGAGTTTAATGCTCGCATAAATGAGTTTATCTCGTCTACCGATGTAGTTATAAAATGATCGAGAGCCTGATTAGTCATTTGGTACCTCCTCTAAAGCTTCAAGCAGCGATAGGTCAAAGCCTGTATAACCTTCACTCAACATAAGAGCCTTTACCTCGTGCAAATTGGGAAGGCTGGGTTGAGCGCCCATTCGTGATACGGTAATTGTTGCGGTGTAATTAGCAAAGTCTAACGCATGTTTTGGTGTTAAGCCTGCACATAAGGCCGTGCAAAAAGCGCCTATGAACGAATCGCCGGCGGCTGTTGGGTCTTTAACGGGGACAACGTCAACACACGGCGAATAGAACAGAGTGCTTCCGTCCCACAAAGCAGCGCCGCTGCTACCTAATGTTACGATTACATTCTCAACACCCTTTTGCCTTAGGCTTTCAATTGCTTTATTTACATCGTCCATATTAAGACTGGGTGATGTTTGTATTGTTATACCTGTTAAATCCTTAGCTTCATGCTCGTTTGGGGCAATCCATGATATGTCTGACAGAAATTTCTTGCTTAATGGAGCCGACGGCGCACTATTCAACATAACGGGAACGCCTCGTTCTTTTGCCCATGAGGCTATGGTTTCGTTAATCCCCATAGGAATTTCAAGTTGCAATATAACAATGTCGTAAGAATCTATGGTGTCTTTTATAAAACTAATGTCTGCTTCTGTAATCGTCATATTTGCTCCTGGCACTACTATAATGCGGTTTTTGCTTTTGCAGCCTGGTTCAATCGTTAGTATAATGTTGCCGATTGCAGAGGACACTTCGTTATCAATAACAACATGGCGCACATCAACGCCGGCATTGTCGCCGCCAACAATAGCTGCTCGCCAAAGCCGTCCTTGCCTACCTTGCCCACCATTGTTACATCGGCTCCCAAGAGTGCAGCTTGAACAGCTTGATTTGCGCCCTTGCCGCCGGGTGCGGTGCTAAAGGCTTCTCCGGCCACAGTTTGACCTGACTCGGGCATTTTAGTAGTAGACACAATTAAATCCATTACAAAGCTGCCCACAACTAGAATTTTAGGTCGTTTTAACATATAAATTTTCCTTTCATATTGAGGTCGATATAGCACATGAGCATTAATATTGCTCCACCGCAAATGAACAGGTTTAATACCTCGCCGCATGCGGTGGGTACTAAACCGATACCCCGCCAAAAGAGGCGGGGTAGTTCACTTCGGCGAAGCAAAAGCAAGCGTGCACATTTGGCAAATGTCACTGGGAAAACAATGTAATATCTGCTTTTCAATGATATAGAAACTCTATTTCAAGGAATGAATTATGTAGTTCTTAAGGATTTCAGCAATCTCTATTCTTGTTAAGGTTGCTTTTGGCCTAAAGTTAGTATCTACAACATTATTGAAAATCAAAGCATTAGTTACATCTTGAACCGCTTGTTTTGCCCAATTTGAAATTTCCTCATTGTCATCAAACTCAGCAACATTATTTATAGGGTCTAGACTGACACCGGCAAACTTTGCGTATCTTTTAATAATAGAAGCCATTTGCTCCCGAGAGACTAGATCGTTAGGAGCAAACATATTATCACCAACGCCTGATACTATGCCGTTTTGGTGTGCCCACGCAACATACCCGTAATACCAGCTACCTTTTTCAACGTCAATAAATGATGTTTCCATGCCACTTACATCTGCTCCATGTAATCTGCCTAATACAGTAACAAGCATTGCACGAGTCATTGGACTTGATGATCCAAAGTTGGTTCCGTCAATACCGGCAAAAATATTCCTTGCTGCGACGAAAGCTACACTTTCTGAAAATTTTCCGCCTTTGCTAACATCTGCAAAGTTAATGATTGAATACTGAATCGCAAATTTTCCAAGTTTGTTGGTAGTAAATGCGATAGCACTGTTTTGAGATTCATACACGCTGTTTTTTATAAGAACTTGATTGCCGTTAGCGCCCACAGCGTAAACAAGAACTGCATTACGATCCTCGTTCTGCTTAATGTTGTAGTTGAGCTTAACTATCATATTTGCCCCTTTAAGATCTGAAACATCCTTGCCTGCGCTTTTGATTGATAAATCAT
>CAZEYG010000140.1:3863-5919 GCA_964516575.1 uncultured Defluviitaleaceae bacterium | reverse complement strand
TGTTTATGAGCTTATTTCTCAGGCTAAGACAGAAGGTGTTTTCCAGCTTGAAAGCGCAGGTATGAAATCCTTTATGAAAGAGCTTATGCCGGAATCTTTGGAGGATATTATAGCCGGAATATCTCTTTTCAGACCGGGGCCAATGGACTTTATTCCAAAGTACGTCCGCGGAAAACGTGAGCGCAAAAATGTTCAATATACTCACAAGGCTCTTGAGCCGATACTTAAAGCAACCTACGGCTGCATAGTTTATCAGGAGCAGGTTATGCAGATAGTACGGGATTTGGCCGGTTACAGCCTTGGCCGAAGTGACCTTGTCAGAAGAGCAATGTCGAAGAAAAAACTTTCGGTTATGGACGAGGAGCGTAAAAACTTTGTTTATGGCTTAGGTGATGATGTACCTGGGTGTATTAAAAACGGTATACCAAAAGAAATAGCCGAGCAGATATTTAACGAAATGACGGACTTTGCTAAATATGCCTTTAATAAATCCCATGCGGCCGCTTATGCAGTTATCGGTTATCAAACAGCATGGCTTAAGGTTCATTATCCAGTACAATTCATGGCGGCGCTTATGACATCGGTTATGGATTTTTCGGGTAAAATAGCTGAATATATAGGAGAGTGCAAGAAAATCGGCGTAGAGCTTTTGCCGCCGGATATTAACGAGAGTTTCGGGAATTTCAGCGTTTCGGGCGGGAAAATACGCTTTGGGCTAGCTGCTACAAAAAATGTCGGCCGGGGCACTATTGCAGCTTTAGTCAGAGAACGTGAAGAAAACGGTCTTTTTACCAGCCTTACGGAATTCATAAACCGTATGGAAGGTAAGGATTTAAACAAACGCTGCATAGAAAGCCTAATAAAGGCCGGAGCTTTTGATTCCTTAGGCGGCCTGCGTTCTCAATATATGGCTGCTTATCAAGGCATTTTAAGCGGCCTGACCCAACGCAAGAAGAAAAACATAGAAGGGCAGCTTAGCCTTTTTGAGCTGACGGAGGACACGGAAGATATTTATAAAGACGAGCTTCCTGAAATGGGCGAATATAATCAAAAGGCGCTGCTTGCCTTTGAGAAAGAGGTTTTGGGGGTTTATGTAAGCGGGCATCCGTTGTTTCAGTACGAGTTGTTTTTAAAGCAGCATGTTAACACAATCAGCACGGACTTTGCAAACACAGAAAACGAAGAAACGGCACAATACGAACAGCAGCTTAAAATTCATGACGGAAAATCTGTCAGCTTTGGCGGTATAGTGGCAGGTAAGTCAGTTAAATATACTAAGGACAACAAAGCAATGGCTTTTGTAACCGTTGAAGACATGTACGGTGTGGTTGAGGTTATTGTGTTTCCCCAAACCTACGAAAAATTCGGAAGCAGGATTCAAAACGATACGGTTCTTGTTATTAAAGGCCGGGCAAGCGTAAAGGACGACGAGGATACAAAAATTATTTGTAACGACATAATATTCTATGAGGGCGGCGTAAGCAGCGAAAACAATCAAACGCCGGAAAAAAAGTTATGGCTGAAAATATCCTCTGACAGCTTTGTTACACTTAACCAGATAACATCCGTTATTTCCAGACGTAAAGGAAACGTGCCTGTAGTTGTATATGTTGAGAGTACAAAAGAAAGAATAAAGCTAGATATGGAAAACTGGGTCACGCCTTCTGATATGTTACTTCATGAGTTAGAAAACCTGCTGGGCAGTGGCTGTGTAATTATAAAATAATCTATAAGGAGGCAATGTTATGCGTAAAACAAAAATTGTGGCTACTCTTGGCCCCGCTTGCGATGACGTAGGTACTATAAAGGCGCTTATTGAAGCAGGGCTTGACGTGGCCAGAATAAACTTTTCCCATGGGACTCATGAAACCCACGGCCAAATGGTAGAAAAGGTTAAAAAAGCCAGGGAAGAGCTGAATGCACCTGTTTCAATAGTACTTGATACAAAAGGGCCTGAAATCCGCATAAAAACCTTTTCAACGGATAAAGTATACTTAGAGCAAGGAAAAGAGTTTATATTAACTACAGAGGATATAGTCGGGGATGAAACAAAGGT
>CAZEYG010000140.1:0-3853 GCA_964516575.1 uncultured Defluviitaleaceae bacterium | reverse complement strand
GTAACATACAAGGACTTGCCTAAAGACTTAAAAATCGGCGGCAGAGTTCTTATAGACGACGGCCTAATAGAGCTTAAGGTACAGGAAATTGCAGACACGGATATTATATGCCGGATAGTAAACAGTGGCTTTTTAAGCTCACGAAAGGGCGTTAATGTGCCTGATGTATACGTTAATCTGCCTTCTTTTACTGAAAAAGACATGGAGGATATTATTTTCGGAATAAAGGCCGGTTTTGATTATATCGCCGCTTCCTTTATCCGCTCTGCTACGGATGTGCTTAAAATTCGCGAGGTGTTGGAAGCAAACGGCGGCGACTATATAAAGATTATAGCTAAAATTGAAAGCCGTGACGGCGTTAACAACCTAGACAGTATTCTTGAAGTCGCCGACGGCATTATGGTTGCAAGAGGTGATTTAGGCGTTGAAATCCCGCCGGAGGAGGTTCCTCTTGTACAAAAGCTGATTATTAAAAAAGCTAACGAAAAAGGTAAGCCAGTTATTACGGCGACACAAATGCTTGAATCAATGGTGAACAATCCAAGACCCACCAGAGCCGAAGCTAACGACGTGGCAAACGCTATTTTCGACGGCTCTGATGCTATTATGCTTTCCGGCGAAACGGCCAAAGGCAGTTATCCTGTTGAAAGCGTGAAAATGATGGCACGTATAGCCGTAACCGCTGAAAATTCTATAGACTACAGCAGTATGTTAATTAACCACAGAGGAACGTTTCAGGCAAATATTACAAACGGCATAAGTTATGCGGCGTGTACAACGGCTACCGACCTTAAAGCAGCCTGTATCGTTACTGTCACTGACTCCGGTTTTACAACCCGCATGGTTTCAAAATTCAGGCCAAGTTGTCCGATTTTAGCTGTTACAGCGGATCCTATAGTGTGGCGTCAGCTTAACCTGACATGGGGTTGTGTTCCAACAATGTCGAATAATATTACAGGAAACGACGAGGTTTTTAATGTTGCCATAGAAAAATCCCAAGAATATGGGGTTGCAAAGGACGGGGACACTATTGTTATAGCCGCCGGCGTTCCCGTAGGTGTTGCAGGAACAACTAATACTCTTAAGGTTCAGATAGTGGGTAGTGTTCTTGCAAAAGGCAGAGGAATAGGCAACAGGATAGTTACCGGCTACGCCAATGTTATGAAGGTATACGAGGAAATGGAAAAATACTTTAAAACAGGGGACATTTTGGTCACAACCCAAACGACAGACTTAATGATGCCGTTCTTAAAAAAAGCGGCGGCAATAATTGTCGGCTCATGGGAAAAGGTTGACAACAGCCACGCCGAAACCGTAGGTAAGGCTCTTGACATACCTGTAATTATATGTGATGTTAAGGTAGTAGATTTAATTGCTGATGGAATTCCGATAACAGTTGATAGCATAAGTGGTTTTGTTTATAACGGAATTAAAGATGTTAAGTAAAAAAATTTGAGGAGGTAATATTTATGGAAAAATGGTTATGTACAGTTTGCGGTTATGTTTATGACCCGGAAAAGGGCGATCCTGACAGCGGGATTGCAGCAGGCACGGCTTTTGAGGACATACCGGAGGATTGGGTTTGCCCGTTATGTGGTGTTACAAAAGCTGATTTCGAGAAGCAGTAGTATTAATAAGAAGAGTATTGTGGATAAGGGCTTTGTGAAGATGTTTTCTTTGCAAGGCCCTTGTTTGCTGCTTTTGGGAGTTTATTCTAAGAATTTGATTAAACGTTTCCTATAATGTTTAATGAAAATATATTGCAATGGACAAAATTATATGGTATAATAGCACAAAAAATAAGTATGACAAATTCATAATACTTTTTAAGGATAAGGAGGGTGGTTATGTTTAGTTTAAGTAAGGAAACAGTAAAGCTGGTTCAGGAAAGCATTTTGCCAAGAGCAGAGATGCTTAACTGTCAGGTTATCCATCTTAAAAACGGCGCAACAGTGATTGACATGGGTATTAACGCGGGAGGGAGTTGGGAAGCGGCCAAACTGTTTACGGAAGTTACCCTAAGTTGTATGGGTATTGTCAGCTTTGGGAGATTTACCTTTGGCAGAATAGACTTACCGTCTGTTAACGTTTATTTAAGCAAACCCCAAATAGCCTGCTTGTCATCCCAGTTTTCATCCTGGAAAATAAAAGCCGACGAAAAGTATAATATAGCGGGCTTAGGCTCCGGTCCGGCTAGGGCTTTGGCGCAAAATGACGCAATAGTTAAGTTATGGGATTATAAAGACGTAAACATTGAAACTGTTTTTGCCGCTCAAATGAGTGCCCTGCCTGATGAGGAATTTGCTGAGCATATAGCAAACGAATGTAAAATAAAACCTGAGAACCTGTATATATTAGCTTCAAAAACAGCGAGTATTGTTGGCTCCGTACAAATTTGCGCCAGAATGATTGAAGCGTCCATCTGGCGGTTAAACTACGATGGCTTTGACATAAGCAAAATAATAACGGCCTCAGGTTATGCACCTATTGCGCCTTGTATCAGCGACGAGCTTATAGCTATGGACAGAGTTAACAACGCAATGCTTTACGGCGCAACAGCTAGTTATGTAGTTGAATGTGAAGATTCCGAGATAGAAAAAGTACTTGACACATTAGCTTTTTCATCATCAAAGTTTTACGGGTGTAACTTCGGCGAAATGTTTGAAGAAGGCGGGCGTGATATTTTTACAATGGATATTGATGCTCATAAGGTTGCCCGAGTTGAAATCAATAACTACAAGACAGGCAAATCATATACAACAGGCGTTCTAAACGAAGAAATGCTGTTTAATTCATTTTTTAATTAGCGGGTGATTGGTATGCTGCTTATTAAAAATATTTCCTTTCTAATATGTAATGCGGATAAGATTCTGACAAATGTTGACTTGCTGATTAAAAATAACCGTATAGCTGAAATCGGAGAAATTGAGCAAAATAACCTACCTGAAAAACCAACTGTTATAAATGCAAAAAGAAAGGTCGTAATGCCTGGCCTAATTAACTCACATACACATCTTTGGCAAACCTTTTTAAAAGGCAGACGTTGTGACCTTAGTTTAGAAGACTGGTGTCTGCAGGTTTTGCTTCCTATGATGCAAAGGCTGCAAACAGAACAAATACCGGAAGGCCTTAAAGAAACCAGCTACTTATGGAGTGCCCTTGGTATGATTGAGATGATACGAGGTGGTGTTACATCCTTTGTTGATATGGATTTAGGCAACAGGGCTGAAGGTCTTTTTAAAGCCTGCAAAAACATAGGAATCCGGGGCACCTTTGGCTTGGAAATGGCCGACGCATGGCAAGAGGATTCGGTTATAACCAATGAGCTTGCCCAGAGGCGGGTAATCGAATTTATCGAAATGGGCAAAGCCGAAAAAGAAAAGGGTAGTCTTGCTAGAGTTTTGCTTGCGCCTACTGAACCGTCTATGTGTACGGAAAGGCTTCTTAATTGGGTTATAGGGCAAAGTCAAAAATACAAGCTTCCTGTTCAAATGCACGTAGCCGAAACAGCCCATGAGGTTAAACAGGTATACAATAAAACAGGGCTTTTACCCTTTGAATATCTTGAAAGGCTTGGTTTTTTGGACTTGCCTCTTTCGGCCGTGCATTGCGTTCATTTAACTGATAAAGAGCTGGATATTATGCAAAAGCACAATATCACAGCTGTATATAACCCCAAAAGCAACATGAAGCTGGCAAGCGGTTTTGCAGACATTAAGACTATGCTCAAAAAGGGCATTAACGTTTGCCTTGCAACCGACGGCACCGCTTCCAACGATAATCTAGATATGTTTGAAGAAATGCGCTTTGGGATTATGCTTCAAAAGATTAGGGACAGTAACCCGGCGGCTGT
>CAZEYG010000139.1:0-5928 GCA_964516575.1 uncultured Defluviitaleaceae bacterium | reverse complement strand
ACCCTTCATACCCTTGAAACCGAAGAGGATAATGAATATTGCCTTAAAACTCATGGCATGTCAACAATAGAGTTTTACGAAAAGACAGGAATCTTAGACGCAAACCTTCTAGCGGTTCACTGTGCGCTTATTTCAAAGGATGAAATTAAAAAGCTAAAAGAGCATAACGTAAATGTATCTTATAATGCTATTTCCAATATGCTTATGGGTTATCAGGCGCTTCCTGTTGTTGATTTGCTTAAAGCAGGTTTAGCCGTAGGTATTGCAACAGACGGCGCTGGCTCAAACGACAGTCAGAATATGTTGGAGGTGCTTAAAATATCTGCTCTTTGGCAAAAGGCTGTTTATCGTGACCCAACTGTTATTCCATCTGAAAGCATACTCGAAATGGCTACAGTTAACGGCGCAAAATCCATATTTAAGGACAAGGAAATAGGTTCCCTTGAAATAGGCAAAAAAGCAGATATGTTTATTTACAATCCTGTTAATATTTGCTCCGTGCCGGTTTTTGACCCTGTGTCGGCTTTAGTTTATTGCTCTGATAAAAACAATATCGAAACATCAATAATTAACGGCAAAATTGTTATGGAAGATAAAAAAATAATTAATGTTAATGAAGAAGAGCTTATTTATAAAACCCAAGAGGCAGCACGTAAGTTAAGGCTTGCTTCTGGTTTGGAAACAGAGATTTGGGGGCAAAAGCTAAACTTTTAGCTAAAATGATAATATTAGATAGGAGGTGCTGTATGAAAAGTGTTGTGTTTTTCGGTTCGGCTCGTGAAAATGGGCGAACTAGGGAACTTTTAAATTTTTTTCTTGAACAGCTTGAAGGTGAGGTTGATTTTGTAGACTGCTACAGAATTAATGTGTCTCCTTGCAGAGATTGCAGATATTGTATGAGAAAAAAGGGCTGTTCTATTAATGACGACATGACAGCTTTGTACGACAAAATAGACGAGTGTGATAATATCGTTTTCGCAGCGCCGATGTATTTCCATTCGGTGCCGGCGCCAATGAAAACGGTTACAGACAGACTGCAGCCATATTGGGCTTCTTCTATCAGAAAAGACAGACATACAATCAAACCAAAGAAAGGGGGAATGATTCTGGTTGGCGGCGCAAAAGCCTTTAAAGATCAGTTTACAGCCGGAACAATTATGCTGAAAGGCGTTCTGGATGAGCTGGGGGCAGAATGCACAGACATTATAACAATGGCAAATGCAGACGAGCAAACTCTAAAGGAAAGACCGGATATTAAGGAGGCTTTAATCAAAATGGCAGAAAAACTTAGAGTATATTCCTAGGAGCCGCAAGGCTCCGACAAAGGGGCGGCGGTGACAAAATTTCAAAAATTAGCTTCATTCTTATTAAGGATATACTCTTAATAAAAACGAGGGGGAACAATAATGAAAAAGTATTTAAAAATTTTAGCAGCAGGTTTGGTTATATCAATGGCGTTTACAGCTTGCGGCAGCAGCTCAGGCGCTAAGAATGAAAGCGCCCCAGCCGCATCGGAAGCAGAGCAAAAAAACCTTAAGGTTGCCCTTGCTCTTGTAGGCGTAGCTAACGACGGCGGCTGGAACAGTCAGGCTTACGAAGGTTTATTAGATCTTGAAAAAAATCATGGTTGCGAAATATCTTTTACAGAAAGCATTAACCAGCCTGATATTGAAGAAGCTATCAGAAACTATGCTAAAAACGGATATAACCTTATATTCGGGCATGGCTTTGAGTTTGGCGAAGGTTTGGCAAACGTAGCAAAAGAATACCCCGATATTTATTTTGCTCAAACAGGCGGCGTCATAGGCTCTGAAAATATTAAAAACCTTACATCCGCTGTATTCATGGGCAGTGAGCTGGGTTATTTAATGGGTCAGATTGCAGCTAAAACAACAAAAACAAATAAAATTGGTTTTGTTAGTACATTTGAGCTTCCTACAATTGTTGAAGAAGTAGAGGCGTTTAAAGCGGCTGTTAAACACTTTAACCCGGCTGCAGTTGTTGACGTTGTTTATACCGGCTCTTGGACAGACGTTCAAAAAGCAAAAGAAGCGGGCAAGGTTCTGCTTGAAAAAGATTATGATGTTCTTTTAGGTATATTAAATGCCTGTGACTTAGGCGTAATCCAGGCAACCCAGGAATACAACGCCGCAACAGGCAAAAACGCAAAACATATCGGCTGGTCAGCAGACTGGTATTCAACAGGCCCTGACGTTGTTCTTACGAGCGCCGTACAATCCGTAAGCAGCCTTATGGATATTATTTACAAATCCGTAAAAGAACCGTCTACATTTAAAAGCTCCGCCGAGGTTTACGGGATAAAGGATAAGGCTATGTTCTTTGGTCAATGGGCCGAAGATATTGATCCAAAAGTAAAAGAGGAAGTTATGGAAGACTTTAAAAAACTTGAATCAGGAGAGTTAACAAGAGAGTCAATTAGAAAAATGGTTGGTTTGGAGTAGAGGTTTTTGTCGTTACCAAGTAATACATAACTTATTAATAAATATGTCAGCTTCCTCCAATTTATAGTGCTTTGTCAAAAGCCCCTTAATATCAATTGATATTTAAGGAGCTTTTGACATGGCTCCTAATTACTATCCTTTCAGATCCAACCCTTTTTTAAGCTCAAGGACTGCGCTTTCAATCATGTTTTCTAAATCGTCGTCATTTATTTTAAAGCCCTTAGATTTTAAATAATTAACAGCATATGTCTTTTTCTCATCGGCAGTAGTAGTTAAACTTGTTTGTTCGGCAGCCTTTACAGCTATTTTTGCAAGATCATACGCGTGTTGCATCTGTTGTTTTGTAAAATGCTGTTTTAGAACAGGTAAGAGCCAGTAGGTTATTACTGTCATTAAAATAGGGGAAACTAAAGGTAACAGCCCATTAAAAACATTTACTATGTCTGTAGTCGTCATATTAGTTATGCACTCCTTTAAATAGAAATTGTAACGCTCTACAATACACTATATGAAAAGAATGCTGTATTTGTCCCAATCAAGCTTATGTTAGCTCTTTTAAATAATCTGCTATTATTTTAATGCCCTTTTCGATTTTATCCGTTTCTATATCTGCAAAGCTAAGACGTATGCATGGTATATCTTCACCGTTTAATGAAAAAACTGAGCCCGGCGTTAAAACTACGTTTCGCTTCAAAATATTTTCGCATAACAGGTTTGCGGACAAGTCCTTGTTTTTTAGCTTAAGCCAAAAGCTCAGGCCGCCTTTTGGTAGGTCAAAGTCAAAATATGGAGTAAGATAAGTTGTCAGCATATAAGCAAAGTATTCATATCGCTCCTTAAACAAAGCCCGCATCATTTCCACATGATCTAAAAAGCCTTCATCCGATAAATATAAATGAAACGCCCGCTGGATAAACCCTGAGGTTGCAATGTCGGATGTATATTTGGCCGACAAAACCTGCTGCAAAATTTTTTTGGGTAAAACCATAAAGCCAATACGTAACCCGGGCATTAATATTTTTGAAAAGGTTTTGATATATATAACTCTGTTTTTATAGTCCAAGGCCTTTAGCGGCACGATTGTATCATCGCTATAGTTAAACTCGCTTTGATTATCTTCTTCTATTATATATGTGTCATATTTAGCGCAAAGCTCCAGTAAGCCGCGCTTTTTTTCGATTGAATAACTTATGCATGCCGGTGTTTGATAGTATGACATGATATAAATAAATTTAGGATGATATATTTTTAGCAGCGTCGCTAATTCTTCAAGGCTAATGCCGTCCTTTTCCATCGGAACCTCTATAACCTGGCCACCTCTCATCATAAATGCTCCGACTGCACCAAAATAAGTAGGTTTTTCTACAAAAAGTACGTCGCCTGTTGTAAGCATTACTTTAGATATGATGTCTACCCCTTGCTGAGCGCCGGAAATTATTTGAATCCGGTCATAAGATGTTTTTATGCCAAACCGCTCAACATAAGTACAAATAGAAACTCTCAAAGGCTCATAACCTTGAATGTCGGTATAGCTGAATGCATTACCCAAATCACGATCAAGTACCTTATTAAAAAGCTCTTTAAATTCCTTAACAGGAAATAATGCCGGAGGAATAGAAGTATTGGCGAAATTTACAGCGTCTGATATGTTAAAAAATTCATTAGATTCCATTGAAGTCTTAAAGCTGCTAATAGGTGTTGGAAGCTCTTTTACACCTATATCCATAACGTATGTGCCACTTCCCATTTGAGAATAAACAACCTTTTTGTTTTCTAAATATTTATAAGCGCTAATAACCGTAACACTATTAACCTTTAATGCATTAGCCATTGTCCTGATTGGAGGCAGCTTTGTTGACGGCTTTATAACACCGCTTTCAATAAGATAAAGCAAGCCGTCGCCAAGCTGTTTATATACAGGCACGTCGCTTTCTTTATTCAGCTTAATAGAAAAAAAGTCGTTCATATAAACCCCCGGGAAAATTTATTTATTATAAGTTAAGTTATTGGTGTTGCTAATTGTCAATAATTATAATATAATGTCGTTAACAATTATAACACATTTAATGCAGTAATATGCTAGTTTCATGGGCAAATATGCTAAAATTTGATGACGTAATATACATATCTTTTGATACTGCCCTTTAATAAGCTTAACGACTTTTCTTAATAAACCAATAAACCTAAGCCTAAAAGGAGTAAATATGCCAATGAATAATTCCCAAATAAAAAATGGTATAACGCCTAAAAAAGAAGAAAAGGCTTTTGACAGACGTAGTTATCTTAGACGACATATGATGGAGTACGGATTGCAGGGTATGCCGACAGTTGATGTTGTAGAGCTGATTCTATATTATACCATACCCAGGAAGGATGTCAGATTTATTGCACAAGAGATGGTCAGCCGGTTCGGTACTATTAACCGCATGGTAAGGGCGTCGTCTAGGGAGAGGAAAAGCGTTCCCGGCATAGGCGACAGAACAGACGAGCATTTTGCGATGATGGGAATGTTTATACCTCATGTTTTACGCAGCCGAATGGGTGATTTCCCTGTTTTAGATACTTTTGATAAGCTGGAGGATTTTTGTACTTCACTACATGTTATGGAAGAATATGAAACCCTTTATGTGCTTTGCCTGAACGCCAAAAACAAACTTATCAAAAAAGAAGTTAAAATAACGACGGGTACTCCCAGGTACATAAATGTTGAGCTGAAGCATATTATGGATGCTGTAGCAAATTCGTCTACCGTTAAGGTTGTCTTATGCCATAACCACCCAAGCGGAGACTTAAAACCTTCCGTAAGTGACATAGAGTTTACCCGTTCTGTTAAGAATTCTTTAAGCCATATAAACATCACGTTGTATGATCATATTGTAGTAGCAGATAATTCTGCCGTTTCAATGAAACAATTAAGGTTGCTTTAAAATAAAGAGTAGGATATACTATAAGGCAAAGAGAGTAAGAGCTTATCCCTAAATTAGGGATAAGCTCTAAGTATCATAATAATCGGAGCTTATATTATGCTAAGAAAAGTTTGGAGATTAATGAACGGCAGCAAGAAGCTGTTTTTTATTGCCATTTCCGCTACGGGTATGGCAACTGTTTTTTCTATATTAAATCCTTTAGTTGTAAAGTTTACTGTAGACGGTATTTTGATGGGAAATGAATCGGAGCTGCCGACGTTTTTCAGGCAAATCATAACATATTTCGGCAGTGAATACTTTTATACCAACCTTTGGGTTTGTGGCCTAGCGATTTTGGTTTTAACTGTTTTTCAAGGGATATTTGCTTTTTTAAAGGGCAAATATTCGGCGGCGGCGTCTGAACAAATCGCAAAAAAACTAAAAGATAATTTATATGACCATTTGCAAAGACTAACATACGATTATCACGTTAAAGCCCAAACTGTCGACCTTATCCAGCGCTCAACAGCAGACGTGGAAACTATCCGTAAGTTTTTAGC
>CAZEYG010000138.1:3087-5947 GCA_964516575.1 uncultured Defluviitaleaceae bacterium | reverse complement strand
ATTTGTTACGCCGTTTTCTTCCGATATAACGGCGTTTGTATTGTTGAATATACTTACGGCAAGTATATCTCTTAAACCGCCATTAAGCTCGTCAATTGACGTATAATCGCTGCATTCGCCGTCTGCAAAAACAACTGCTTCAAGCTGGCCTTTTGTAATAGTACCCGTTTTATCGCTGAACAAAATATTAAGACTGCCTGCAGCCTCAATACCCGCTATTTTTCTGACAAGTACATTATCTCTAAGCATTTTCTGCATATTCAAAGCCGACACAATCGCTATCATAAGGGGTAAACCTTCCGGCACAGCCATAACAATAATGATTACTGCAAGTATTACGGCTTTTAGCAAATCATTAGCTACAACCGCCCAGTTATTGAAATATTCAGTAATTAAATAAGGGTTAAAACCGTTTTGAATCACTATCCTTTGAAACATCAAAGCAAAAGCAATCAAAACGCCGCCAATATATCCGAATTTGCTTATATTCCCGGCAAGAGCGCTAAGTTTTACCTTAAGAGGTGAATCCCGTTCTTCTGTCGTTTGAAGCTCCTTTGCGATTTTTCCGTATATAGTTCTATCCCCTGTAGTTGATACCTGCATAATACCTTCACCAAAAACCACAAGGCTTCCCCGAAAAACATCATGCCGGTTTAAAAGGTCTGCCGAAGGATGGCCTTTGGCATAATTGTCATAGCCGTGAAGGCTTTCTATTTCAATTTTAAGAGCTTCTGCTGATTCGCCGTTTAATGCGGACTGATCAGTTTTTATAGTACCCCTTATCATAAAGCCGTCGGCCGGAATTTTATCCCCCGTTTGCAAAACGATACAATCCGATACTACAACGTCATTAATCGGAAGCATAACGACGTTTCCGTTTCTATAAGCCTTACAGCTTGTTTTAGAAGCGTCATCCTGCATTTTTTTAAAAGCGTTTTCGTTTTTATATTCTGAAAATGTAGATACCAGTGTAGCTAAAATTATAGCCAGCGCTATACCTGCTGTTTCATACCAATGAGCCTGTCCGAATATAACAAATATGCCGTTTATAATTAATGCGGCGCCCAAAATTCTAATCATAGGGTCATTAAGATTTTTGGCAAGTTTATCATAAAAGCTCTCACCTTCTATCCGGCTCAAGGTATTTCCGCCGTATTTTTCCCTTGATTCCGTGACCTGTATATCATTAAGACCAAAAAACTCCATAGTTTACCCCTTTGTTAAGCACATAAAAATTAGCCGCTGTAATATATTACCCGGCATTGAAAAAACATCATTTTCACTGCCACCGTAATATTACAAAATTTGTATTATCCCGTCAAGTGTAGTATACTTAAGTTAAACTTAAGTCATTATACCATAATTTAAAGGAGGATACACTTATGGAGTTTTTAAAGCTAATAGAACAAAGGGAAAGCTGCAGAAGTTATAAAAAGGAGCCGATAAGCCGTGATAAGTTAGACGCTGTTATATCGGCCGCAAGACTTGCGCCCTCTGCCTGCAACAGCCAGCCATGGAAATTTATCGTCGTTGACGAAGCTGAAGTTTTAGACAAAATGCCTTCAGCAATAATAAAAGAAGGCGTCAGCGCAAACCGCTTTACGCCCGACGCAAGCGCTTTTATTGTTGTTTGCGAAACAAAAGCCAAACTTGCCCCAACATGTACATGCCACAGCCAGTTTTTCGCCCAAATGGATATAGGTATTGCTACAGCTTATTTAAGCCTTGCGGCAACAGACATGGGCTTGTCCAACTGCATAATCGGATGGTTTGACGAAGGCAAGGTAAAGGATATTTTAAACATACCGGAAGATGTAACCGTCAGGCTTATTATATCCCTCGGCAATTCAAGCGGTACCGAACCAAGAAAGAAAACACGCAAGGATTCAGCGGACATCTTATCCTATAATAAATGGTAACGGATATATCTCTTTTTGATTTGCATACCCATTCAACCGCCTCTGACGGTCAATACTCCCCAACTCTGCTTGTGGAGCTGGCTTATAAAAGCAAGCTGTCCGCTATAGCCGTTTCCGACCATGACAGTATAGACGGAGTAGAAGAGGCGGTTTTAGCAGGTATGCGACTAGGTGTTGGCGTAATCCCCGGCATAGAGCTTAGTGCTAGAGATATAGACGGCCTTCATATTTTGGGTTATGGCATAAGTTTATCCGACCCAAACCTAGTGGCTGCCTGCGATTCATTTAAGCAATCAAGAAACGAAAGAAAATACAGGATAGTTGATTTTTTATACAGTAAAAACGTTAAAATCAATGTTGAAGAGGTAGAGCTTATAGCTAAAGACAGCGTTATTACAAGAGTCCATTTTGCCCGGGTAATAGTAAACAACGGTTACGCAAAAACTATTAAGCACGCCTTTGAGCTATACCTTGACACTCCGGAGTTTTCTAAAATCGAAAGATTGAAACCAACCTTTTCAGAATGTATTTCGATTATTAGAAATGCCGGCGGCGTTTCCGTACTGGCGCATCCTAAAGCTCTAAAAATGAGTCTTTTGGAGCTTGATTCTTTTATAACAAAGCTTGTCAGCTCCGGCATCGGCGGAATAGAATGCATTTACAGCACCCATACGAAAGCTGAAACAGAGCTTTACACCGGTTTTTGCAAAAAGAATAATCTGCTTATAACTGGCGGAACAGACTTCCACGGAGAAAAAATTAAGCCCGATATAAACCTAGGCACAGGTATCAACGGAAACGTTAGTTTTAGCGATACAGAACTTGTTAATAAATTAACATCCGTTTCTAAAATGAACAATCCTAAATTGTTCGGATTATGACAATAATAATTTTAATGTCGGTAAATATATTGTTAAAAACATTTACATGCCGTAATTAAT
>CAZEYG010000138.1:0-3077 GCA_964516575.1 uncultured Defluviitaleaceae bacterium | reverse complement strand
ACGACAAAAACTTTTAAAAAATGCCTTATTGTGGCTATAAATATTTTTTATATGGGGGAGTAATTATGTCTACTTTTAACGGTAAAATTTTAAGAATTAATTTAACCGACGGCTCTATTAAAGAAGAAGGCATTAATCAGGAAATTGCAAAAAAATATATTGGCGGCAGAGGTTATGCCACTAAGGTGCTTTATGACGAGGGGGTTGCAGGCGTTGAACCTCTTTCACCTGAAAACAAGCTGTTTATTATGACAGGGCCCTTAACAGGTGCTCCTGTTCCTACCGGCGGAAGATACATGGCTATTACAAAATCCCCTCTTACCGGCATGATTGCTTGCTCAAATTCTGGCGGCAAATGGGGCGCACAACTTAAGTATTCCGGCATTGACGGCATAATCTTTGAAGGAAAAAGTGAAAAGCCCGTATATTTAAATATTCAAGACGGCAAGGCAGAGCTTAAATGTGCGGCTGAGATTTGGGGCAAGAACACTGAAGACGTAACAGAAGTCCTTAAAGAATCTTATCCTGATGCTTCTGTTTTAACAATCGGGATTGCCGGCGAAAACTTGTCTTTACTTGCTGCTATAATGAACGATTATGACCGTGCAGCCGGAAGAAGTGGCGTTGGCGCTGTTATGGGAAGCAAAAACCTAAAAGCAATAACCGTTACCGCTTCAAAATCCTCAATGACTCCTGCTAAACCTGATGAGCTTAAACAGGTTGTTGCAGACTGTCAGGCAAAGATTAAAGAAAACGGCGTTACTG
Source organism: uncultured Defluviitaleaceae bacterium (assembly GCA_964516575.1). Taxonomy (GTDB): domain Bacteria; phylum Bacillota; class Clostridia; order Lachnospirales; family WRBF01; genus CAZEYG01. The sequence continues at coordinate 2,312 of CAZEYG010000138.1, read as the reverse complement.
GCGGCGGCTTGCCTACATACGGAACGGCTGTTTTGGTTAACATAATAAATAACGTAGGCTCATTCCCTACTAAAAACTGGCAGGAAAGCTATTTTGAACATGCCGAAGACATTAGCGGCGAAACGTTAAAGGAAAAATATTTGGTTAAGCAAGGTTTCTGCCATCGTTGCCCTATTGGCTGCGGCCGTGTTATAAAACGCAACGATAAAAACATCGGTGGCCCCGAATATGAAGTACTTTGGGCTTACGGCGGTAATTGCGGCGTGAAAGACATTGAAGCTGTAAACGAAGCAAACTTCTGGTGTAATGAATACGGTATGGACGCTATTTCCGTTCCTTGTACTATAGCTGCTGCTATGGAGCTTTATCAATTAGGCGCAATTAAGCCGGAAGAATGCGAAGGTGTTCCTCTTGAATGGGGCAACAGCGAAGCAATAGTTGAATGGACAAAAAGAATGGGTGCCGGTCAAACAGCCTTAGGTAAGCTCATGGCTCAAGGCTCTTATCGTCTTTGTGAGTTTTACGGACATCCTGAGGTTTCCATGTCTGTTAAAAAACAGGAGCTTCCGGCATACGACGCTAGGGGCATTCAAGGAATCGGAATCAATTACGCTACATCAAACCGTGGCGGCTGCCATGTTCGCGGTTATATGATTAGCCCGGAAGTCCTTGGAATACCCGAAGGCATGGACAGAGTCCTAACAGAAAACAAAGCAGTTTGGACAAAAGCGTTTCAGGATTTAACCGCTGCTATTGACTCATCAGGCATGTGCTTGTTTACATCCTTTGCCTTAGGTGCTCCTGAATACGCCGGATTGCTTTCAAACGCTACCGGTTTTGAATATTCCAGTGATTCTGTTATGGAAGCTGGCGACCGTATATACAACATCGAGCGCTTATTCAACAAAGCGGCAGGCATGAAACCTGAGGACGACAAGTTGCCTAAGCGTATGTTTGAGCCGATAACTAACGGTCCGTCAAAGGGTATGATAAGCAAGCTGGATATGACCTTGCCGGAATACTACGCCGCCCGCGGTTGGGAGAACGGCTTCCCTACAGAAGAAACTATTAAAAAGCTGGAGCTGTAAATGGGAGATATAAAATGATTGAAATAAAATTTTATGCATCCTTGCGTGAGGGACGAAACAAGTCGGCTCTTATTGAACCCGACAGCGTTAAAACATGCAGTGATGTGCTTGAGATGTTTAACATAAAAAAAGAAGAAGCGGCTATATTTTTAGTAAACGGTTTTCATGCTAAGCTAACGGATACCATAAAGGATGGGGATATTCTAGCAATATTCCCTCCTGTAGCCGGAGGTTGAAAAAAAGCTGCCATGGGCTTTCATGGCAGCCTTTTTATTTAATTTATATACAAACAACTAAACAACCTTAAGGAGATGAAAAGCCGATATTACGGCGGCAATCAAGTATGTCATTAATTTTGTCGATGTAACCCCTTGGAAGCAGCAAAGCTCCGTTAAAGGGGTGGTAATGAATGATGTTTTTCGCTGCCGGGGTAATATAATTTACTGCTGGGCAGGTGGCCTTGGAGCCCCTATGTTCTCTCTTTCTCCAAGCATAGGCAGCTTTCCGCCGCTACGAATTTCTGATTTAATTTTTGTTATGCCTTCCTTTAATTTCTCGGCTTCCGTGCTGTCTATAATTCCATACTCAACGTATTTGTCGATAAGCTCTATTTTTGCGTCTAAATCCTTTTCATTTATTCTGTAGATTTCTTCCTTTTGCGCGGCTGTAAGTGATTCCCATTTTCTGTTGGCCGCCTCCGCCTTAGCTTTTATCTCTGCCCTTTGTTTTTCCATTTCCGTACGTTTGCCTTCCATTTCTGCCTTTTGTTCCTCGGTTAGCTCCATTCCCCTATTCATAAAAAACTCTTGCCTTTGACCGGGCATTCTTGCAGGGGCATTTAAATCCTCCGCAAAGGCCGAGATACCCGAAGCTGTCATAACAGCTAATGTTAAAATTCCTGTAACTATGTGTTTACCTTTCATACTACCAATCCCTTCTTTTTGTAAGTAAAAGCTATATAAGTTAAATTAACGGTCTTGCTCCCCCTTTCCTTTGTTTAAATTTAGGATAACCCTTCATTGTGAACGTACAATGAACGTGAAGTGAATATTACCTCATATTTACATGAATATATAATCCTATGTGCCGAATCCCCAACTAATCAAAAAACACCTGCAAATTCAGCTCACAGCAATGCGCTTGTGGATAACTGAATAGCAGGCATTTAACATATTATGAACTACCCCGCCGCAAGCCGGGAGGTACACTTATCTGTTATACTCC
>CAZEYG010000137.1:0-5966 GCA_964516575.1 uncultured Defluviitaleaceae bacterium | reverse complement strand
GCAGGTTCTGCAAATAATATCCTGTTGTCCTTTTTCGGCGATTGAAGAGAATAACGGTGTGTTATCCATAAACGCCGGATGTAAGCTTTGCGGCATATGCGCTAAAAATTCTCCTGGTCAAGCGATTAGAATAATCGAAAAAGCAAAAACCTCCGGCATAAATAAGGGCGAATGGAAGGGGATAGCCGTTTATGCAGACTACCAGGAAGGTGAGCTGCACCCCGTAAGTCTTGAGCTTTTGGGTAAGGCAAGGCAGCTTGCCGATTCTATAGGCCAGCCTGTTTACGCTTTGTTAATCGGCAAAAAGCCGGACGGTATTTCTCAAGAGCTTTTAAAAAATGCCGCTGATGAAGTTTTTATTTATGATGACCTAAGGCTTGAACATTTCTTAATTGAACCGTACACTAATGCATTCGAGGATTTTGTTCAAAAGATAAAACCTTCTTCCATACTCATAGGCGCAACTCCGTTAGGAAGAAGCCTTGCGCCAAGGGTTGCCGCCCGCCTTAGAACAGGGCTTACGGCAGACTGCACAAGGCTTGAGATTAAGCCTAATACCGACTTAGTTCAAATACGTCCGGCTTTTGGCGGAAACGTTATGGCTCAAATTGTTACGTCAAATAACAGGCCTCAGCTTGCTACTGTTCGGTATAAGGTTTTTGATGCGCCAAAGGCACAAAGTATTAAAGCAGGTAAAGTTACAAACCTTAACCTAGACGAAAACAGGCTTATAAGCAGAATTAAACCTGTTTCACATTCAAAAAAGCAGAGGAAGCGTACTATAGCCGATGCCGAGGCTATTGTAGCAGTGGGCAGAGGTTTTAAAAGCCAAAAGGATTTAGCTTTGGCTTATGCTCTTGCCGACGTATTAGAAGCTGAAATAGCCACAACCCGTCCGCTTATTGAAGCGGGCTGGGTAGAAGCAGGCAGGCAAATAGGTCTTTCCGGCAGAACGGTAAAACCACGGCTTATTATAACCATTGGTTTATCCGGCGCCGTGCAGTTTAAGGCGGGTATGCAGGCTTCGGATATGATAATTGCAATTAACACAGACAAAAACGCCCCCATATTCGACGTTTCCCATTATGCGGTTATTGGAGATTTATATGAAGTTGTGCCGAGGCTTACAGAAAAAATCAAAAGGTTGAAGGGAGCGGGGGAGAATGTTTAAAAAAATAGACAATAACGATATTACGTTTTTGCGGCAGTTAGTTTCCCCCGACCGTTTTTATACCGGAGATGAAATTAATGAGGATTATGCACACGATGAGCTTGGCGGTGTTCATCGTTATCCCGACGTGCTTTTAGAGGTTATATCTGCGGAAGAAGTTTCTGAAATAATGAAATACGCCAATCAAAACAATCTGCCTGTAACGGCAAGGGGAAGTGGCACTGGGCTTGTTGGGGCGGCAGTGCCTATTCACGGCGGAATAATGATTAGCCTTCAGAAAATGAACAGGATTTTAGAGCTGGATGAAAGTAATCTAACGCTTACTGTTGAGCCGGGTGTTCTTCTAATGGAAATTTCTGCCTTTGCCGAAGCCCATGATTTGTTTTATCCCCCTGACCCCGGCGAAAAAACAGCAACAATCGGCGGAAATATTTCAACTAACGCCGGAGGCATGAGAGCCGTTAAATACGGCGTAACAAGAGATTTTGTACGTGGGCTTGAGGTTGTTTTGCCAACGGGTGAAATCATTGAGCTTGGCGGGAAGGTTGTTAAAAACTCATCAGGTTATGATTTAAAGGACTTGATAATAGGCTCCGAGGGAACTCTTGCTATAATTACAAAGGCTGTTTTAAAGCTTCTGCCTTTGCCGCCGAAATCCATAAGCCTACTTATCCCGTTTACAGACATAAAAAGCGCTATACACTGCGTGCCCCTAATCATGAAAACTAAAGTTATTCCTACTGCCGTAGAATTTATGGAGCGTGAGGTTATACTTGATGCGGAGCTGCATTTAGGCAAGCATTTCCCGGATAAAAGCGCCGACGCCTACTTGCTTTTAACCTATGATGGAACAAGCCGTGAGGAAATAGAAAAGGTTTACGAGCCTTTGGCTCATATTTGTTTTGCTAACGGTGGGTTAGATATACTGATTATTGATACCGACGAGCGTAAGGAAGCCGTATGGCCTGCACGTTCCGCGTTTTTGCAGGCAATAAGAGGTTCTACAACGGAAATGGACGAATGTGATGTTGTTGTGCCTAAGGATAAGGTTTCTGATTTTTTACAATATACATACTTCCTTAAAGATAAACATGATATAAGAATTAAAACCTTTGGTCATGCCGGCGACGGCAATCTTCATATTTACATATTACGGGATCAGTTGGATGAAGAAACCTGGCGAAAAAAGCTAAAGGCTGTTTTTGATGATTTATACGCAAAGGCGGCGGAGTTTAAAGGAAAGGTTTCCGGCGAGCATGGCATTGGTATTGCAAAGCTGTCTTATCTTAAAAATGATATGCCGGAGCCTGTTTGGAATATTATGAAAAACATCAAGTCTGCATTTGACCCTAATGGAATATTAAACAATGGGAAGGTTGTGAATTATAACCCGGCAAGTTTATTGAGATAATTCAGTGACGGCTTGATAATGCAAAATAAAGTAGCGAAAACCCATCGAAAAGATAAATCGGTGGGTTTTATATTGGATTAAAGGTTGTCCATAAAAAATATTTTACAAAATATTTAAAATGTAAAAAATATTTGAAGGAATTTTGTTTTTTTTGCAGAAATAGAATAATAATAGAGGTGAAATTTTATGGAGTGTAGTTTTAGCGAAATCGTAAGTAACCATTATAAGAATCTTAGCCGTGGCAAACAAAAGGTTATTGATTATATTATAAAAAATATAGAAAAGGCTTCTTTTTGCTCGGCCTCAGAGCTGGCCGCCTCTACAAACGTAAGTAACGCTCAAATTGTTAAGCTTTATAAAAGCTTAGGGTATTCTTCGTTTAAGGAAATGCAGTCTGCAATTACCCGGGAATGCGAAGCAAAGATTAGAATATCAAATGAGTTTGAAAGCTGGCTTAAAAATAGTGACGAGAAATCCGACACTATTGATATAAATTATTTAAAAATAATTGATGCTGATATAGAAAACATAAAAAGCTCATTTTCTGATATTAATATTGAGCAAATGGCAGAGCTTGCAAAAAAAATCGCTAAAGCAAGGCGTGTGGCTTTCGTTGGCTCCAGGGGGGTAGCGGGATGTAATGTTATACCTTCAATCTTTCTGAATGAAATCAGGGATAATGTGTTTAACATTACGCCGAACCTAAACAACAGCAAGGATATTTTAAAGTGGTGGGGGGAGGAGGATGTAGTAATAGGCGCCAGCTTTTATTATTATAAAAAAGGTTTTGTGTTTGATATGCTTAAGATGGCTCATTCAAAAAAATGTACAGTAATAATTATTACAGATATTAAAACCCTTAATTTATGTAATTTTGACTATTGCGACAATAAGTTTTGCTTAAACGTAAAGAGCTTATTTATATCTTTTGTGCCTCTTATTACTTTTTATAATGTGCTTATATATTTTGTAACGAAGCAATATGAAAAGGAAGCCTTAAGTGATGTTGTTGCCTCGGAAAATTTACTGGCGTCTACTGATTGATTTTCATTATTATATTATAAATTGCAGCTAGTTTTAATTATTATATAAACATAGCTGTGATATATAGTTACATATTAAAAAAGGAGGATTTATATGAAAAAAGCTATGCAAATGCTGCTTGGTTTAGTTATGGTTGTTTCGCTGCTTGCAGGTTGCAGCGCCCCAGCCGCAACTGAAAAGGCCAGCGAAGCGCCTTCAGCGAAACCGGCAGAAGCAAAGCCCACAGAAGCCGAAGCGAAAAAAGCTGAGGAGCCAAAGGAAAAACTTAAATTGGCTGTTTTGGTGCCGGGTTCTATAAATGACGGTGCGTTTTCGGCTTTAGGTTATAACTCATTAATGGCGCTTGCCGATGAGTTAAGAGCCCAAGGGTACGAGGTAGAAACCAGCTATACGGAAGCAAAATCCCCGCAGGATGCTGAGGAAGGTCTTGATAATTACGGCGCTGAGGGTTATAACCTGGTTTATGCCCATGACTACGCTATGGGTGATGCGGTAACACGTACTGCTCCGCTTTATCCCGATACTCTATATTTAGTATCAAGCGGTCAATGGTCCGGCAAAAACTATTCATCATTTATTTCACAAACAACAGAAATCGGTTATCAGCAGGGCGCTATGGCGGCAGTACTTTCTAAGAGCAAAAAGGTTGGCGTTTTAGGCGGCGAAAAAATGCCTTCTATTTCACGGTTTATTATTGCGTCAACACAAGGCGTTAAAGACACAGACCCTAGTGTAGAGGTTGTAGAAACATATTTAGGTGCTCAAAACGACTTAGGTAAGGCTAGAGAAGCGACGTTAGCTTTAATAAACGGCGGGTGTGACGTTATTATAGCTTCTGTCAGTGCCGCTACACAAGGCATGATGCAGGGTGCTCAGGAGGCAAAGGACTCCGGTAAGGATATTTATATATTTACAAACACAAGTAATCAATCAAAGGATTATCCTGAAATCTTTATTTCTACTGCTACCGTTGATACCTTAGCCGAAATAAGAATGGCTTGGGATTATTGGGTTAACAATAACAAAACTCTTCCTAATGAGCCGTTTAAGGCAGGCACAAAGGAAAAATGTACAATCCAAATCTGGAACCCGGCTATGGAAACCTCGCTTCCAAAGGAAGTATATGAAGCCCGAGAAAAGGCAGAAGCTGGAATTTGGGACGGCTCTATCGTTATCAACGTACCTGATTTTTAAAATTTATCTATTCGGCAAAGCGGTAAACCCGCTTTGCCGTAACCTTTTATCTTTATAAAAAAATGAGGTGATAACAGTTGAAAATGCTGGAAGCAAAAGACATAACTAAAACATACGGTAAAACCGTGGCTAATTCCAACATCAGCTTTTCATTGGACAAGGGAGAGGTGTTGGCTGTTTTAGGAGAAAACGGCGCCGGGAAAACAACCCTTATGCGTATTATTTACGGAATGGAAAAGCCTGATAAAGGTCAAATTTACATAAACGGTAAAAAACTAAACCTGCAATCCCCAAAGGACGCAATAGATGCAGGCGTTGGTATGGTTCATCAGCACTTTATGCTTGTTAATAACTTTACTGTAAGCGAAAACCTTGTTTTGGGTATGCCCGGCTTTACCGGCGAGATTTTAAATAAAACAAAAATGGAAAAATCAATTGAAGATTATCTAAAGATTTATAATTTTAAAATTGACCCTAAAGCGCTGGTTAAGCATTTGCCTGTAGGTGTTCAGCAGAGGATAGAAATATTAAAGGCTTTATTTAAAGGGGCAGAGCTTTTGATTTTAGACGAGCCTACCGCTGTTCTGACCCCTCAGGAAACAGAAGAGCTGGCTGAGATAATAAATCTTTTAAGCAAAGAAGGAAAATCCGTAATACTTATTAGCCACAAGTTGGATGAGGTTATAAAAATGTGCAGCCGCACAATTATTTTACGTAACGGTAAACTTGTAGGTGATATTTTAGTTAAAGATACAAACAAAAAAGAGCTTGCAAAAATGATGATTGGTACTGATCTAGTAACGGTAGAAAAAGCAGAGTATCAGGCCTCAAACCGGAAAAAACTATTTGAAGTAAAGAATGTTGTTCTTAAAAAGAAAGAGCTTAATCTATTAACCGATATATCCTTTGATATATGGGACGGCGAAATACTTGGTGTTGCGGGAGTTGACGGCAACGGCCAAACCGAACTTGTTGAAATTATTACCGGCTTAAAGCAGGCAACCTCAGGAGAAATTTATGTAGATGGTCAAGACGTCATAAACAGACCTGTTGATTATGTACGTGGCAAAGGCCTATCACATATTCCCGAGGACAGGCATAAAAGAGGGCTTGTCTTAAGCTTTTCAATAGCAGAAAATTTAGTTT
>CAZEYG010000136.1:0-5993 GCA_964516575.1 uncultured Defluviitaleaceae bacterium | reverse complement strand
CTATAATATACATATTATTCTCCAAGGCTAGCTCTTTTATTTTGTTAATGTCTTCTTTGTCGTAAATTGCTCCGGTTGGGTTGCCGGGGTTTGACAGCATAATTGCCTTAGTCTTTTTTGTAATCTTGTTTTGAATGTCTTGTTTAGGTGGCAGCTTAAAGCCATCCTCAGCCTTTGTTGTAACAGGGATTATGTTGACCCCTGCCGATTTGGCAAAGCTGTTATAGTTCGTATAAAACGGCTCGGGAATAATAACCTCGTCGCCAAAATCGCAAGTAGCTATAAGCGCAAAGGATATTGCTTCGCTTCCGCCGTTTGTAACGAGTATCTCATCCTTAGTGTAGTCTGCTCCAAACTTCTTATAATAATTAACGAAGCTGTTAATAAGCTCGGGAATGCCTTGTGAAAATGTATAGGCTAAAACCTTTTCATCAAAATTTTTAATTGCTTCAAAGAATTCCTTTGGGGTTTCGATGTCCGGTTGGCCGATATTCAAATGAAAAACTCTTTTACCTGCTTTTTTTGCGGCTTCGCCAAGAGGCACCAATTTTCTGATAGGTGAAAATTGCATTTCTTCAATACGACGTGAAAATTCCATTTAACATACCTCCGTTTATTTGATTCAATATATTGTATAATTTTATGATAACACATAATATGTTAAAAATCTACAAATACATTGTAATACTTTAGGTAATATTATATAATAACTAAAAACAATAAGTGAGGTTTGATATGATTGCTTTAGGTTGTGACCACGGCGGCTTTGAATTAAAACAGGTTGTTATCAATATGTTTAACGAAAAAAACATTAGCTATAAAGACTTTGGCGTTTATGATACAGACTCCGCCGATTATCCTGATTATGCCCTAAAGGCTGCAAATGCAGTTGTTTCAGGCGAATGTCAAAAAGGGTTATTGTTTTGCGGCACGGGAATCGGAATTTCCATTGCGGCTAACAAGGTTAAAGGCATACGCTGCGCCGTATGTAGCGAGCCTTTTTCGGCTATTATGTCCAGAAAACACAATAACACCAATATGCTGGCTCTTGGAGGGCGTGTCGTTGGGCCTGATTTGGCTTTAATGATCGTGGAAGCATGGCTTAACACTGAATTTGAATCGGGTGGACGTCATGAAATAAGAGTCGGTAAAATTCATAATATAGAAAGTTGCTGATACAATACTCTTTAAAATTTAGCTTCATGTTTGGGATGATAAAATACCCGGTCAATACAGGAATGAATGGGTAAAAAATCATTATGAAACTTAAAAGTTTAATATGAGTCCAAACGTATCTCTCTTATACTAACCGCATAATTATTATTAATACAGGCTTCTATAGAAGCATACTCGTTTTTGCTTGCAGTAACCCAACCGCTGCCGCCGTCTTTTGCGGCGTTATGAGCCGCTAGAAGATTTTTAACAAGAGCCTTGTCAAGGTTTATCCCATCTTTTAACATAGAGTCCTTCCAGATTGTAAACTTGCAGCCGCCTTTCCATTCGCTGCAATAAAAACTTTTTGAATTTTCAAAGACCTTACCTGAACCGCATTTCGGGCATTTACCTAACGAATCGAACTTTTGCTTTGATGTTTTTGGCTGCTCCTCCGGAAATTCTATAACAGCGGCTTGAGCCTTAGCGGTATTTACAATAAACATTACATACCTAACTATGCTATCCATAAATTTCTGCTCTGGCATCTTTCCTTTAGCTATAGAGCTAAGCCCCTTTTCCCATTTGCCGGTTGTTTCAGGGGATTTTAATTCCACAGGCACAATTTCAATCAGCCTCGTGCCTTTATCCGTAGGAACCAATGTCTTCCCCTTCCTCTCCACATAACCAACCTGAAGCAGCCTTTCTATTATAGAGGCTCTGGTTGCGGGAGTTCCAAGCCCCGACTCCTTAAGCATCTCCTTAAGGCTTTCGTCATCAACAAAACGCCCGGCATTTTCCATGGCAGAAAGCAGCGTTCCTTCGGTGTATGGCTTAGGTGGTTTAGTTTTCTTTTGGCTGACATCCGCCGATTCAACCGTTACTTTATCTCCCTCTGTCAAATCCGGCAGCTTCTGCTCAGTATCCTCCCCTTTTTCTTCCTTTGTATCGTTTCCAACGTCTACTTCCCTGTAAAGCTCCATATACCCAAGCTGGCGTATTGTAGCGCCCTTTGTCATAAAACGTTCCTCATGAACGTTCGTAACAACCTTTGTTACATCGTATATATAATGCGGATAAAAAGCAGATAAAAACCGGCGTACGATTAAATCATAAACCTTAAACTCATCGGCGGAAAGAGCACTAACCCCTGCTTTTGATTCTGTTGGTATTATAGCATGATGATCGGACACCTTACTGTCGTCTATTATTCTTTTTGATACGGGCAGTGACGGCAGCGATTTTATATAGCTCACATATCCGTCGTAGGATGGCTCTAGTTGCAGCTTTTCTAATATAACAGGCAGCTTTTCCGCCATATCCTTGCTTAAATACCTGCTATCGGTTCTTGGATAGGTTATTAGCTTACGTCTTTCGTATAATAATTGGGCAAGCTCAAGAGTCTTTTTTGCGGAAAATCCAAAACGTCTGTTGCAGTCTCTTTGCAAATCCGTTAAGTCATACAAAAGGGGCGGGGGCTGTTTCTTTTGCTCCTTTGTTATTTGCTCTACCCTTCCCTCCTGATTCAGAACCTTTTCCGAAATAGAATATGCCTTTTCCTTATCCGGTATTTTACTGTCATTTGTTTCCGGCTCAAACCATAAGCCGGTATATTCTTGAAAACCTGCCGTAACCTCCCAATAATCCTTAGATACAAAGCTGTTTATCTCCTTCTGCTTCTCTACTAGAATCGCCAAGGTTGGGGTTTGAACCCTACCTATTGATAACAGAGCTTTATATTTAGTCGTAAACACCCTTGAAGCGTTAATGCCTACAAGCCAATCAGCTTCGGAGCGGCATTTCGCCGATAGGTACAAATTATTATAGCTTTCACCGTCAGCCAGATTATTAAAACCTTCCTTGATAGCCGAATCCGTCATGCTGGAAATCCATAACCTCTTAAATGGCTTGTCACATTTGCAAATGTCATATATATACCTAAATATAAGCTCTCCTTCCCGGCCGGAGTCGGTAGCGCATATAAGACTTTCCGTATCCTTGTCGTTAATGAGCTTTTTAAGTATGTTAAGCTGATCTTTTGTTTTATCTATGGGCTTTAGCCTAATGCTTTCAGGCAAAATAGGTAAAAGCCCCAAACTCCAGCGCTTGTATTTTGAGTCGTAATCCTCCGGGTCGAATAATGAAACAAGATGTCCTACTGCCCATGTTACTATGTATTTATCTGAAAACAAAAACCCGTTGCCTTTTCCGGTGCATTTCAAAACACGTGCTATATCCCTTGCAACCGATGGTTTTTCAGCTATTACAACAACTTTCCCCATATTACCACCTTATAAAAATATTTGCTCATGTTGCTTTGTCTGTGTTATAATCAAACCTATAACCCCGGGGCGTAATACATCAATATAATCTTGATGAATGCTTTTAACCGGTATCCCTAACCAGTATTTTAACGGAAGGTGAACGCTTTTGACAAGGCGTAATATTTCACGCTTCATCCTTATACTTAGTATACTGCTTCTTTCGCTGTTTGGCTATATGGAGTATAAAGTAATATCCAGTAGCGGATTGTACACGCCGGAAAAATCAGATTTTATAATAATCCTCGGTAATTCCTTAGAGGACGGTGACGTTCCAAGTCTTTGGCTACAAAAACGGCTTGAAGCAGGCATTTACTTATACGACAATAGTTACGCCGATAAAATTATTGTTACGGGGGGAAAAGGCAGGTTTGACAAAACCGCCGTAGCCTTGTCGATGAAAAATTGGCTTATAGACAACGGCATTCCGGCTGACGATATAATTACAGATGAACGCTCAAAAAATACCTATGAAAATTTTAAATTTTCAAAAGAGCTTGTTGATGAGCTTATTAATGTCGATGAAAAAGGCAATATTATAGTAGTTACTAACGATTTCCATATGTATCGCTCCATGATTATTGCAGACAGTTTTTTTGATGACACAAGTGGCTTTAATGCCCCTGTAGTTATGAGTTTAAGAAAGGTTTTGGCATATTTAAAAGAACCTCTGTCTTTAATAAAATATTACGTATTATATTACGTCAGTAATTAAATATTCCTCTATTGACTGGGTAATGTAATTAAACGTCCTTTATTGTTTACATATCGGAGGTGATAGTATTAAACGTTTGCCTATCGCACTAATGCTTACGGCTGTTATACTACTTACAGGCTGCGTTAGCGGAAGCCGTAAATCAGACCCTGACAAAACCGCCGTGCCGGATATAAACGAAACAGCGGCGCCTAAAACTACCGAACAGCCCACGTCTTTGCCGGCTGACAGACCTCTTATTCACAACGAGTATATTATAAGCATGGACGTTAATCCTTTGGAAAGAACAGTTACCGGCATTGAAAAAGTCAAGTTCATAAATAAATCAGGCAAGGATTTGGATAATATCTGCTTTAACCTTTATCTAAACGCATTTAGTGAGGAAAGTCCCCGAAACCCTGTATTCCCACGGTTTGAAAGCAGGGTTTACGCTAATGGAAAGGACTATGGATACATTAATATTTTAAACATATCGTTTAACAACGAGGATGTAACCTTCAGCCTTGACAATACTGCCCTTAAAATTGATTTAGACAAGCCCCTTGCCCCTAACGGCCAGGCGGAAGTTACATTACAGTTTGAAGCAAAGATACCAAAAATCAACGCTCCAACCGGCGCTAACGACAACGCTATTTGGTTTGGCAATTTTTTGCCTACCCTAGCTGTTTACAAGGACGACAGATTTCATACAACCCCTTATTACCCGGCAGGAGATCCGGCTTATACGGAAGTTGCTAATTATACTGTCAGCATAAACACCCCTATCGACTACATAGTAGCAGGTACGGGCATAGATTCTTCTAAAGAATTTGAAAACAAAAAGACTACTACATTTACCGTACAATTAGTTCGTGATTTTGCTTTTGCCGTAAGCGACAAATACAGGCAAATGTCGTTTTCAGGAGATTCCGGTGTTGAAATAAACATGTTTTATTATTCCGATATAAAGAACATCCAAAGCTTTTTAGAGCTGGCCGACAAAGCGATAGACTTATACAGCAAAAAAATAGGAGGATACCCATACAAAGAGCTTGATATTGTGGAATGCGCCCTGCAATTCCCGTCGTCAAAGGCATATCCCCAGGTTATATTTATGGATACAACTTATATTCATGATGAGCGTGCTTTTAAGGCTATTGCCAAAGATGTTTGCCACCAATGGTTTTATAATATTGTGGGTAATGATCAGATTAATGAGGCTTGGCTTGACGAAGGTCTTGCTTCTTTGCTGCAGGAGTATCTGTTTTCAGACGAAGCCGTTATATATGGCATGATGATGGAGGAACATGCTAAACTGAGTCAGCTTCTTAACACTATGCCCAACAAATCATTACTTGACGATACAGGTGTTTATGAAAGCTGGGCTGATTATTACAACGTACAAAACACACGCAGTAAGCTAATGTTTTATGCTTTAAGGCTTAAAATAGGCAGCGAAAAATTTGAACAATTCTTAAAGGAGTATTATTATAATTACTCTTTCAAAATTGCTCATAAGGAAGATATGGTTTCAACTGCAAGTGCGGTTTACGGCAAAGACCTGGCGCCATTTTTCAGAGAATGGATAGGTAATGATAAAATGCCGGAGCTTCCGCCTTTTACTAATTAACGGAGGTCTGATTATGAGGATTACAGTTTTATACGGCGCTAACCCCGCCTTTGATTATGGCCTTAAAAAGGTAACTAAAATTATTTCAGATACTTTAAAAGAACTTGGCGTGGATTTATTTGAGGTGCAGCTGTTTTATGAGCGTATACCATATTATGACGGAGTTAAATGCAGTGCGGTTGATAAAATTGTAGCC
>CAZEYG010000135.1:0-6007 GCA_964516575.1 uncultured Defluviitaleaceae bacterium | reverse complement strand
ATAACAAAAAACTTTTCCGGCCCCATACGCTCAAAGAAAAAGGATGATTATTCCGCCCCAATAACTTATGAGGATTTTGACGCCGAAGAGGTTGTAGTTGCATATCAAATAGATTATATTCCTCATGAGAGCCTTACCTCTCTCTTGGCAGAAACCGCCGGAGTAAAACCTGAAAATCTATATATTATGGTTGCAAGAACAGGCACGCTTGTAGGCTCCATACATATTTCCGCAAGAAACGTCGAGCAAACCCTGCCTACCCTTTTGGACAAGGGCTTTAATATGTCGAATATTAAATACGCAACCGGCCTTACGCCAATTATATCCTGCGTTAAAGACGAGATGGAGGCATACGGCCGGGTTAACGACTGCCTTATTTACGGCCAGCAGACTCATCTTGTAGTCGATTGCGACGACGAAGAGATAACCTCCATTCTCGACAACACTACTATGGATCAAAAGGGCAACATCGATATTTACGGCAAGCCCTTTAAAGAAATATTTGCTATGTGTAATAACGACTGGGTGCAGGTTCCGAGGCCATGGGATGCGCCTTGTAAGGTTAGTTTTATGAATATAAGAACGGGGCGTTATTTTTCAACCGGCAGACTAGGTACGGAAACATTAGTCAGAGGTTTTTTAGGCGAAAAGGGAGGTAGAATATAATGAATGCAAGGTCTAATTATGATGAAGGTTGGTTAAAGGGTAAAAGGATTCATATGGAGCTGCTTGAAGGGCAGGGGGAAGTAACCTACGACGGCACAAAATTCAGTGATATATATGTACCGACAATTAGCCTGTTTTTTGATAACCCTGTAAAGGTTTACAAAAACTACCTTGCCTATTCAAACGAAGGCACAGGAATCAACAGCTATATACTAAACCCGGGCATTGAATTCGCAAAATACGTTGAGACTTTGATAAAAGCCGGTGTTAAGGAAGAGGCAATCCTCTGGGGCTTTTTAAGCTCACCAATAATTGTTAAGTCGCCCTCAGATATTCAAAAGGATAAGGAGGCAATGAACAAAGCCGCTGTATTCAGTCTTTGGATAAGCGGTGACGACAATACAATAAAACAGATAGCAAAAACAATCCATTCTATAGGAGAGCTTAGGCTGCATAATACTGATTCGGGGAATACGTTTATTACTGGCAAGGCGGATGAAGAAGCTTTAACAGCATATATCAAAGGTTTAAAATAGGTTAAAAATACTAAAGGAGGTTGTTTAATGAAGGCTTTAGTAAGATACGCCGACGAGGCTTATGCCTGGCGTGTAGAGGAAGTTGAAGAACCAAAGCCCGCAGCGAATGAGGTTAAAATTAAGGTTGCATACAGCGGCATATGCGGCAGTGACCTGCATATGTATAAAGGCGTTTTCATAGTACCCGGCAAGTTTATATCAGGCCATGAATTCAGCGGCACGGTTTATGAGCTTGGTGAAAACGTAACAGGCTTTAAGGTTGGCGACAGGGTTACTGTTGAGCATACATATTCAACCTGCGGTGTTTGTAAGCAATGCCGGAAAGGCTCATACCAGCTTTGTTTGGAGCGTAAGTCAATAGGTTTTGACAAACATGGCTCCTTTGCCCCTTATGTTCTCGTAAGACCAGAATATATCCATAAGCTGCCGGATAATGTGTCACTTCAAGAAGCTGCTCTTTCCGAGCCGTTGGCATGTACTGTCCATGCTGTTGAAATGGTTCGCCCTGAGCCAAGCGATAATGTTCTTGTTGTAGGCCCCGGCCCAATCGGTTTGTTAACTGCTCTTACGTTTAGAGCGCATAACGCTACGGTACATATAATCGGCACAAAAGCCGACGCACTCCGCCTTGAAAAAGCTAAGGAAATGGGTATTCAGGTTATAGAATCTGTTGAAGAAAACAGCTATTCAATAGTAGCCGATTGCTCCGGCAGCGAAGGCGGCATGAACCTGGCCCTTAAAGCAGTAGAAAAAGGCGGCAAGTATTTACAAGTTGGCATAGCGGGAAGGCCAGTTACGCTGGATTTTGACCATCCACTCTATAAAGAGCTTACAATATACGGCACATACTGTCATAACTATCCTTCATGGGAAAAATCTATCGACTTCATGGCTAAGGGGCTCATAGACGTAAAGCCCATAATAAGCGGTACGATTAAGCTGGAAGATTGGGAGAAGGCTTTTAAGGATTTAGAAGAGCAGAAGGCGCTGAAATTATTATTCGAGCTGGAGGGATAGGTTTTGAAAAACAATATTCTTGTGTTTACGGATATTAAAAAAAGTGAAATACGTCAGGTAGAAACAAAACCTTTAGCAGCAGACGAGGTACTTCTTAAAATAGAGGCCTGTGGCCTTTGCACATGGGAAAGGTATATTTATAACGGCGACGAGCCGGCCTCCTTCCCATTCCACGGCGGCCACGAAATAGCCGGAACAGTAGTCGAATGGGGCGAAAATGTAACCGGTCTTAGAAAAGGCACTCCGGCGGCTGTCGTTAGCTGGAAGAGATGTAACGCTTGCGAGCCATGCCGCAAAGGCTTTGACAATCATTGCGAAAGCATGAGCGGTGAGCTTCCTGCTGGCGCTTTATGGGGGCCAGGTGGATTTGCGGATTATATAGTGGTCAAAAACTACGAGGTTTTTCCTATAGGTGATAAGGTTCCGGTTCATTATGCTACGCTTGCCGAGCCTATGTCATGTATAATGCGGGGCGTTAAACGCAGCGGCATAAAACAAGGCGAAACGGCTGTTGTTATCGGCGCCGGCCTTATGGGGCTTTTGTTTATGAAGGTATTAAAGGACAGAGGTGTTAACGTAATAGTTATCCAACGAAGCGAAAAACGCCGCAAGCTGGCGGCTGATATGGGCGCTGATTATACTATAGACCCGGCCGACAGCGATTGGTTGGTTAAAATAAAGGATATTACCCGGGGAAAAGGCGCCGAAGCCGTGTTTTATACGGCAGGCGGCGGCAAAATGCTTAACGATTCCCTTAAGGCTTGCGCCATAGGTGGCAATGTTGTTATATATGCGCCTATATATAACAACCAGCCTGTACTTGAAATGGATATTATCCATTTTAACGAGCTGAATGTATCCGGCACTATCCGCCATGACAAGGAAAGCGTGTTTGAAGCCGTTCGGCTTTTAGGCAGCGGACGTTTGGATTTATCCGGCCTAAATCTTGTGTTTGGGGATTTAAACAGCTTTGAAGCTGAAATGGATAAAGCCCATAACGACAGAGATATTCACAGAATAATGTTAAAGGGTAATAGTTAGCTTTTAGTAACGTTTATGAAGCATACCCGCTGGTTTATAATTAAAAGGTTGGGGCGGCTATCACATAATAAAATTTATAGGAGGAGTTTATTATGATGCAAGCAGGAAAGTTTAGGAGATTATCTAACATTACAAGGAAAAACGGCCACTCTACAATTATAGCTTTTGACCACGGCGCAACAAGCGGCCCTCTTAAAGGAATCGAGGATCCGGCAATCATTCTCCAAAAAATAGTTGACGGCAAACCCGACGCTATCCTTACATCTATCGGCGTAGCGGAAAAATACAAGGAGATTTTATCAGACGTTGGTGTTATTATTCGTATGGATTTTCCGGCTTCCGATTTAGTTCCCGGTCCGTCTGACTGTCTCTTACTTCTTGAGGTTGAGGAAGCGGTAAGAGTCGGCGCCGACGCTGTTATTTTAACAGCAGGCCCTGGGGCAGGCGTAGAACGTTCTACTATGACTAATTTTGTTAAAATGGGAAGAGAATGTGACAAATACGGTATGCCGTTTATAGCCGAAATGTACCCCGGCGGCTTTAATCCTAAGCCGGAGATGGTTTCTATAGAAAACCTTAAGCTGTCTGCACGTATGGCCGCCGAATGGGGCGCTGATTTCCTTAAAATGCCTTACAGGCCGGGTTATAAAGAAGTTGTTGACGGAACGTTTATCCCGATTGTTGTTTTAGGCGGCGCAAAGACTAATTCTGAAACAGAGTTTTTAGCAAGCATAAAGGACGCTATGGATTGCGGCGCTGTTGGCTGCGCTATTGGCCGAAACGCATGGGGCGCTGCTAACCCAACAGGTATGGTTAAAGCGCTTAACGCAATTGTTCATGACGGCGCTGACGCTGAAACAGCCGCTAAATTTTTATAAAATCAGAGAGGATTGTTATTATGAAAGGCTTGATAATGACAGCGCCCAAAACAATGGGCTTTCAGGAAATAACTGTTCCCGATGTTGGGGAATCAGACATTTTAGTTAAGGTTAAGGCTTGCGGTATTTGCACATGGGAGCAGAAGGCTTTTCAAAAGACAAAGTATCCGTTTTTTGGCGGCCATGAAATTTGCGGTGTAGTGGAAAAAATAGGTAGTGCCGTTAAAACAAACGTTAAGGTTGGCGACACCGTATCAATAGCAAGCATTATCCGATGCGGCGAATGTTATTATTGCCGCACAGGTCAGGACAATCTTTGCCTTTACGGCGAGGATAACGTGGCCGACGGCAACGCATGGGGCCCGGCAGGTTTTGCTGAATATGTTCTTGCTAAGGGTTATCAGGTTTATAAGCTGAATAACGGCATAGATTATGCCCTTGGCACTGTAGCCGAACCTGTGGCTTGTGTGCTTCGCTCAATCGAAAAAGGTAACTTGGATTTCGGCGATGTATGTGTTGTACAAGGCTCCGGGATTATGGGAATGCTTCATGTTAAGCTGGCTAAGCTTAGAGGCGCAACAGTTATCGTTTCCGAGCCGGACGCCGGCAGACGTGAAAAGGCTGTTGCCGCCGGCGCAGATTACGCTGTAAGTCCCTTTGACGTAGATTTAAAGGAATTTGTTATGGAAAAAACCGATAACATTGGCGCAAGGGCAGTTTTCTTTACGGCAGGTGGCGTAAAAGCTGTTGAACAGGCTTTTGATATTGTTTGTCTTGGTGGCGTAATAGTGCTCTATGGCTCATTAAACCCAGACGCTCCGATTTCCGTTTCAGCTAACAAAATCCATTACAGTGAGGTTATTGTAACAGGCGCAGCGAAACATACAAGAAAATCTTTTAAAGAGGCAACCGATTTAATTGCAAACGGCACAATTGACGTAAGTGACTTAATAAGCGAAAGAATTCCTTTTGAGCAATACGAGTTTGCTTTTGAGCGTGCTGTTTCACCCGAAACATTTAGAGTTGTGTTTACAATGTAGCTTTTTAACAGAAAACATCACCGCCGGTTAAGCCCGGCGGTGATGTTTTTATAGATATGTTACATGAACCATTATGTCGCATCCATCCTCCTGCTCGTCAATTATGTAGTCTGCCTTTATACCCGACTCAACCATCAAACCTACCGTTTGCTTTATAGAATTTGTAAACAGCCGGATGTCTTTCAGATATCTTTTTATTCTGTTTACTGAAAGAGTCTCCTTACCCGATTTCTTTTGAGTAAGCATACGTTCAATAAGCTCCTCGGTTTTTTTAACGGTCAGCCCTTCCTTAATAATCTTGTTTAAAGCCTGCAGTTGCTGCTCTTCATCGGTAAGTCTTAGAAGCGTTCTAGCATGGCGTTCAGTCAACTCGTTTTCCAGCAGCTTTTTTTGTACAATTTTAGACAACTTCAACAGACGTATTTTGTTTGCTATTGTCGATTGGCTTTTGCCCAGCTTTTCGGCCAGCTCCTCTTGAGTAAAGGAATAATCCTTTATCAGATTTTTGAAACCTGTTGCTTATTCTATGTAGTTAAGGTTTTGACGCTGGAGGTTTTCTATTATAGAGATTATGGCGGATTCTTGGTCGTTAATATTTATGACGATAGCCGGTATGTGGGTTTGTCCAACGAGCTTTGACGCTCGAAGCCGTCTTTCGCCGCTTACCAGCTCATAACTGTTGTTGTTAATAAGTCTGACGGAAATGGGCTGGATAACGCCGTATTCTCTTATTGAGCCTGCAAGCTCCTCAAGACTCGCGCTGTCAAAAAATTTACGTGGCTGATATGGGTTGGGGACTATTTTGTCAATAGCAAGCATAAGAACTTGT
>CAZEYG010000134.1:0-6009 GCA_964516575.1 uncultured Defluviitaleaceae bacterium | reverse complement strand
GAACAATAGCGGCAGATACTGCTTGGGTATTTGCTTCTATTTTTATGTTTAACTAACTTTTTACATACCTCATATTATTTATTTCACGTATTTTTTCCGGGGATACTTTGAATTTTCGGTCGGCAGTTAACAAACCGTTTATTTCTTGCTCCACGTCATAAAGCTGGGTGTAGCAAAAACCAAATATACATTCGGAATCATAAATATTGTCTATTATGCGTTTATATACACGCAAAAATTCATCCTCACTACCGGCGGTTGTGTAACCCCAGTCTTTATCCTGATTCCGATTCTTTTCAAAGGCAATACCCCCAAATTCAGATAGAATAATCGGCTGGCCGGTGTATTCATAAGGAGGCACAAAAACCGGCCGTTTTGCGGGCATTGCACTAAGCATTGCCTCCCTGGTTTTAAGGGTAAGCCCAAATTCCTTTTGTTTAAATAATTCGTTTTCCCGGCCATGCTCATAGTTATGTATTGCACATATGTCTGTTACAAGCATTTCCCAGCCGTCGTTACCGATAATTAGTCTAGTATTATCTATGGACTTGACAGTGTTATAAAGGCCTAAGGCGTGGGCCTGCTGGCATTCGTTAAATTGGATTGATGGGACTCCCCAGCTTTCGTTTAACGTAACCCACGCCACTATAGAAGGATGGTTGTAGTCACGCTTAACTATTTCAAACCATTCGTTTGTAATCCGCCTTACGGCTTCGGTTGAATAACTTGGCGCGCTTGGAATCTCACCCCAAACTAAAAAACCCAACTTATCAGCCCAATAAAGGAACAGGCAATCCTCTGCCTTTTGATGTTTTCTGCATCCATTAAAACCCATTTCCTTAGACAATAAAATATCCTGCTTAAAGTTTTCCTCAGAAGGTGCGGTTAACAAGGATTTTTCAAAATATCCCTGGTCTAACACAAGCTTTTGATAATAGGGCCTATTGTTTAAATAAAACAGCCCATTTTCACAATGTACCTTTCGCATACCAAAATAGCTGGTTATATTATCCAATGTTTGGTTATTATTAAGCAAAGATATTTCAACATCAAATAAATTAGGGTTTTCAGGCGTCCAGCACCAACCGTCGTTATGGTTCATTGAGCGCATAATGCGGTTATTAAATAAATCTACGCTAAACGTATTTTTAGAGTTAATTACGTTAAACGTTCCGCTGTAAACCGGCTCACCTTTAAAGGTTATGTTTGTAAAAGCCTGCTTGTTTAAATAGCTGCCTAAAACCTCAAAGTCTATTGTAACCATGCCGGTATCAATGTTTGGAGTAAACTTAATATTGTCAAGCCTTGTTTCAGGAAGGGGCTCAAGCCATACGGATTGCCAAATTCCTGTTGTTTGAGTATACCAAATGGATTCGCCTGCCTCAATCCAATATTGCTTTCCTCTAGGAATGGTTTCGTCTGTTAACGGGTCGAACACTTTTACAGTTACATTTTCGGTTTCAAAAGTAAGGGTATCCGTTATGTCAAAAGAAAATGGAGCGCTTGAGCCTTCATGTGAACCAACAAGCTGTCCGTTAACATACACTCTGCAAAAATAGTCAACAGCATTAAAGTTTAAGAATATGCGGCTTCCTTTCCAGTTTTTATCAACTGAAAACGATCTGTTATAAGTAACATTATCATGGCTTTCCTTTATATTGACGCCGCTTAACTCGCATTGATATACAAAAGGCACAGTTATCTTCATTTGTTTTGAATCTTCAAATTGAAAATCCCATTCTCCGTTTAAACTATACCATTTCCTCCTGACAAGCTGAGGACGCGGGTATTCTCCACGTATCATTTAACCACTCCTACCAAACTTATTAAATCATCTTTTTCTGTCATTTTAATCAAAACAGGATATTCGCTGCCATGAAAGGTATCGTTGCAGTGGCCTACCATAGTAAGCTCATTCTCAAACGTAGAGAACAAGGAAACATGACCTATGTTGCTGTCTAAAAGGAGCTTTTTACAATGGGTCCATTTGCCGCTTATGTCGCCGTTACTGCTTCGGCAAACAGCTACAGCATATCCGCCGAAGCCACCTTCCGTATATCCTTTTATAGAATACGACGACCATAACATAATCAGTTCTCCGTTTTTAAGCCTATGAAGGCATGGGGCATCCGTAAGAAAGCCAATTTTTTCAACACGGTTATCAACCATATGGCGTATCCATGGAAGGTTATCCTTTTCGGTATCAACAATCGTTATGGCTTCCTGCGACAAAGATTCCGATAAGTCATCGCTTAAGGGAAGGGCTTTAATTTTGCCGTAATATAGTTGGGTCCATTCATGGCAAAACACAATCCATGGCTTGTTGTTTTTATCAAAATATAAGGTTCCGTCCAAACATTCGTTATCATTTAACGTAACGTGTTTTTTACTATGGGGCAGATATGGGCCGTAAGGTGTTTCACTTATTAGTACTCCTGTTCCCCTGTCGCCACCTATACCGCCTTTAAACGAAGCGAACATATAGTACTTGTTATTATGTCTAAACACTTCAGGCGCCCAATAATGCTTTACGCCCCAATATCCGGCAGGCGGCATAAAAGCTACGTAAGGCCCTTCAAATGCTTTTAAATCCGTGCTTTTGTAAACCTCAAAATGCGGGTCAATATTAGCCGCTCCGTCTGCTACTGATGTTGTGCCGAAAAGATAATAAACTTTACTTTCTTTATCGGGAAAAATAAATGGGTCACGCATGTATATTTCGTTTAAGCTTTGGGTTCTGACTTTTTTTGTGCCTTTAATCATTTCACACCTCTTTATTTGATACCACTGTTGTTAACGCCTTGAACAATATATTTGTTGACAAACAGGAACAGGATAAGCGCCGGCAAAACAGCAATAAATGTAGCGGCCATCATCATGCCGGGGTTCGCAAAGTTTGCGCCTAAAACAAGAGTAGCTATGCCGACAGTAACGGTTTTCATTTCGTTGCTTGTTATAATAAGGTTCGGCCATAAATAATCATTATAAATTGAAAGGAAGGTCAAAAAGCCAAGGGTTAAAACAACAGGCTTTATTGAGGGCATTATTATATTAATTAGAATCTGAAACAGGCTAGCGCCGTCAACTAAAGCAGATTCCTCTAGGTCAAGAGGGAAACTCACAAGGAAGTTATATATCATATAAACGCCTAGAGCATTAGCTGTGTAAGGTAATGTCAACGGAATAAAATTGTTCATCAAGCTAAGTGATTTAAATATATAGAAGCTGGGAAACAGTGTTATAATTCCGGGTATTGACATTACCCAAACCAAAGCAACGAGGATCTTGTTTTTAGAAGGCATGTTTAACCTTGCCAGAGCATATGCCGCCAAAACATCAACCGTTACAACACATATTGAACCTATGCAGGAAATCAGCGCTGTGTTTAAAAACCATCTGACTACAGGGGAATCGGTAGTTTTGCCTAAAAGTTTTACGTAGTTTTCAAATGTCCATGCCTTGGGGAAAAGCGATGATGAGCTTAATGCTTCCGACAAACTCTTAAAACTTGTAAAAAACATAAACACAAGGGGCAGCAAAAATAAAACGGCAATAAAACAAGCTATAACAACCAGTATCGTTTTTGTTCTTTTATCACTTTTCATCTTTGAACCTCCTTTACCAGTTTTTGTTCGCGGGTTAAGAAAAATTGAGTAATGGAAAAGGCCATGATTATTATACCCATGAGCAAAGACATGACTATACCCATAGAAAGATTGTTTTTATCAAGAACAACCCCTTGGATAACCTGGATGAGCGATTGGGTAGATTGACCGGGATTTCCTTTTGTCATCAAGTATGACTGCCCAAATAAATTAAACGACGCAATAACCGATGTCATTAATACAAAGAAAAACACATTTTTTATGTTTGGCAAAATTATATATCTAAGCAGCTTTAGGCCTTTAGCGCCGTCGAGGCTACTTGCTTCAATAATAGACGAGTCTATTTCATTTAAAGCGTTTATGAAAAGCATCATGTTAAACCCGATTGTCCACCAGACAGTTGCTATTGTTATGCTTATCCAAGCGTAGGGTAGGGTTTCGAGCCATAATATTGGCTTAGAAAGCAGGCCGTATCTTATAGCGAAGGAGTTTATGTATCCGCCGTTACCCTCAAAGAGCCATTTGAAAATAGCAGCAACTGTTGTTACGGATACAGCGTAGGATATAAAGAAAATTGTTCGGAAAACAGGCCTTAGCCGTTCGGGCAAAAAGTATACTAATAGCGCAAGCCCAAGGCCAATAACAACCAAAGGAATAACACTTATAACCACAAAAAGAATGGTGTTTTTAAGGCCTAAAAAAAACAAATGGTTGTAAGTGGAGCCTGTTTCAAAAATCCTTATAAAGTTATCAAGCCCAACGAAACCAGCGTCTCCTTTTGTAAGCGTATATTTTCGGAAGCTCAAATAAACTCCGTAAACAAATGGGGTTGCCCAAAAAGTCAAAAAGCATAATAAGTATGGAAGAAAAAACATAGTTGACCTAACTTTGCTAACCTTCAAAGCTGTTTCCTCCTTGTCAACTAAGAGGCAGGAAAAGTATTCCTACCTCTTTTAAATTCTAATAAACGGTATTTGAATTTTTTATTTATCCTCGTAGATCTCTTTAGCCATATTGGTTGCTTTTTCAAGCTCGGGCATAAGTTGTGCTTTTGTTATGCCTTCAGTTGTTACAGTCAGAGGATAAACACTTTCGTTAAGATAACGGGTTTGTTCACGGCTTTCGTATACGGGAGGAGCAATTACACATTTTTCAAACTGTTCAAAGTTAACTACTGCAAGAGGATATTTATCAGCTTGTGATTTAACAAGCTCAATAGTTCCTAGGTGTAACGGAGCCTGGCCGGCGTCAGCCCAATTAATCAGGTTTTCCGGCTTAAACATAAACGCTAAATAAGCCGCTGCTGCATCAAGTTTAGCTTGGTCGGTAACTTTGCTTGAAAGCGCTATGGAATGAGCGTTTCCGTAGGTAGCAAATGACTTACCGATTGTGGGCACAGGAGCAACGCCTAAATCCTGGCCATATTTTTCAAGGGCTGCCGTATAGAACCATGGGCCTGTTAATGCAACGGCTGCCTGAACGCTTTCAGCGCCTTCAACCTCCTGCATAAATGCTTTGAATTCACCGTCAAGACCAAGGTTAGCAGGGCTTATTTTATCTGTAAAAATCATGGAATTAAGCTTGAGCATTATGTCTGCAAAATCATCTTTGTTAAATTCCATGTATTCGCCGTTGCTAAGAGTAACACCGTTTTGGGCGGCAAGGAACATCATATACCATTCGGCTAAACCGGCGCCGGGTATTGCCATAGCGTATTGGTTCGGATTTGTAAGGGAGTTATTGAGAGCAACTAAATCTTCATAGGTTTTTGGAGCTTCCGCTACTAATTTCTTGTTATAGAACATTGTAAGCGGGTGAATATCTAAAGGGAAGGCATAGGGTTTTTCGTCGATAACCGCAAAGTTTTTACCTGCAGCATGGAAATCATCAATAGATATTCCGGATTTTTGGTATAAGTCTGAAACGTCTGAAATAAGGCCGTCTTCTTTGTAGGTAGCCAAAAGATCGCCATGCATAACTACTAAATCGTAGCTATCGTCAGCTCTGAATTTTAAATAATGATCCTTTTCCTGTAACTCTTCTACAAAGTATTTGTCCTGGCTGGCGTTAAAGCTGTCGGTAATCTTTTTCATAAAGGCGCCGTCGCCGCCGGTAAAGCCGTTTAAGAATCGGATAGTAACCTTTCCGCTGGCGGGATTGTTGTTAGAGGGGGCTTCGCTGCTTGCAGCGGGTGTACCGGCGGATGGTTGGGTATTGGTCGGTTTGCTACAACCTGTAGCTAATGCAACTGCAATAGATGTTACGCAAAAAATTGACATAATCTTGTTTAAGTATTTTTTCATTTCAATTCCTCCTTGCCAAATTTTATTATTACAAAATTATTGTATGATTTAAAAATGGTTTTGTCAATAATAAATTGTAAAAATTAAATAAAATTATTGAC
>CAZEYG010000133.1:0-6023 GCA_964516575.1 uncultured Defluviitaleaceae bacterium | reverse complement strand
TGCTTAGGCGGGCTGCGGGGATAATAGTGGCTATCGCTCATCAGCTTGTTTCCGATGTTAGACGTCCGGGTATCACAACAATTGAGCTGGATCAAATAGCAGCCGAATATTTTAAAAGCGTAGGCGCTGAATCATCGTTTTTAGGCTACAAGGGTTATCCTGCAAATATATGCGTTTCAATAAATGATGTGGTAATTCATGGTATCCCGGGTTTAAGAAAGCTGAATAATGGCGATATTGTTAGTATTGACATTGGAGCGGTTAAAGACGGCTTTCATGGCGACGCTGCCAGAACCTATGGCGTAGGTTATATTTCAGAAGAAGCGAAGCGGCTAATAGACGTTACCCAGGCAAGTTTCTTTGAAGGCATTAAGTTCGCAAGAGCCGGAAATCATCTGCATGAAGTATCCGCCGCTATTGAAGAGTATGTTGTTAAAAACGGCTTTACTGTAGTGCGGGAATTTGTCGGTCACGGAATCGGCAGTCAAATGCATGAGGATCCCCAAATACCTCACTTTAAAATGCCAAGCAGAGGCCCAAGGCTTGTTAAAGGCATGGCTCTGGCCATAGAGCCTATGGTGAACGTTGGTGGTTTTAAGGTTAAGGTGCTTCCCGACGAATGGACTGTAGTAACAAAAGATAACTCCCTTTCTGCTCACTACGAAAACACAATAGTCATTACGGATTCTGAGCCGGAAATACTTACTATGGTTTAAAGGAGAATAAAATGTTGGCCGTCGGTCAGGTAGTATTTTCAAAAAGCGGGCGTGATAAAGGGCTGCCGTTTGTTATAACCTCAATAGAGCAAAACCCAGTTAAGGTTAAGGGTATAACTTCAGACGATAGCGTTTACGTTTATTTGTCCGATGGCAGCTACAGAAAGCTAAAGCGCCCTAAGAAAAAAAAGCTTAAGCATGTGCAGTTAACAAACACTGTTCTAACCGAAATTCAAAGTAAGTTAAAGGACGGCGGCGATAATCTTTTAGACGCCGATATCAGAAAAGCCTTGCTTGATTTTAATAGCTGATACAGTTAGTTTTTGTAGTATAAAGGGGGTTTATGCCTTGTCTAAAGATGATGTTATAGAAGTTGAAGGCGTAGTGCTTGAAAAACTTCCTAATGCAATGTTTCATGTTGAGCTTGAAAACGGCCATAAAATTCTTGCCCATATTTCAGGCAAGCTACGCATGAACTTTATTAGAATAATACCGGGGGATAAGGTTCGTATTGAAATGTCTCCCTATGACCTTACAAAGGGTAGAATTATTTGGCGTGACAAATAGCCCTTAATCAAGAAAGGAGTGGCTTTACTGTGAAGGTTAGACCATCTGTTAAGCCTATTTGTGAGAAATGCAGAATTATTAGAAGAAAAGGCGCTATAAGGGTTATTTGCACTAATCCTAAGCATAAGCAGCGCCAAGGTTAATAGTATAGGAGGTGTAAATAGCTAATGGCACGTATTTCAGGTGTTGACTTACCAAGAGAAAAGCGGGTTGAGATAGGTCTTACTTATATTTATGGTATCGGGCGGCCAAGCTCTAACAGGATTTTAAAAGAGGCCGGCGTTAACCCGGATACTAGGGTGAGAGATTTAACAGACGACGAACTGGCTAAAATCCGTGATATAATCGACAGCTCCCAAAAGGTAGAGGGTGACTTAAGGCGTGAAGTGGCGCTTAATATTAAGCGGCTTGTGGAAATCGGCTGTTACAGAGGCATTCGCCATAGAAAAGGCTTGCCGGTTAGAGGCCAAGGCACAAAGAATAACGCCAGAACAAGAAAAGGCCCTAAGAGGACTGTTGCTAACAAAAAGAAATAACCGTTAAAATAAAAGGAGGGTTTGGCTAAATGGCAAAAAAGGCTGTTAAGAAAACTACATCACGCAGACGCCGTGATAAAAAGTTTGTAGACCGTGGTCAGGCGCACATTCAATCTACGTTTAACAATACAATAGTAACCATTACAGACGCTGCCGGCAACGCTCTTTCATGGGCAAGCGCAGGCCAGCTTGGCTTTAGAGGCTCAAGAAAATCTACACCATACGCCGCTCAGATGGCGGCCGACACAGCGGCTCAAACCGCTAAGGAATTCGGGCTTAAATCCATCGAAGTGTTTGTAAAAGGCCCTGGAAGCGGGCGCGAAGCCGCTATCCGTGCGCTTCAGGCTGCCGGTCTTGACGTTACTATGATAAAAGACGTTACTCCGGTTCCACATAACGGATGCAGACCACCTAAGCGCAGACGTGTTTAATTTTATATTAGGAGGTGTCATGTAAATGGCGAGATATATAGGGCCTGTTTGCAGACTTTGCCGCAGAGAAGGGCAAAAGCTGTTTATTAAAGGCGAAAAATGTTCAAAAGGCTGCTGCCCGATTAACGAAAGAAACTTTGCACCCGGCCAGCACGGTACATCCAGAAAAAAGCTGTCCGAGTACGGCCTTCAGCTTAGAGAAAAGCAAAAAGCAAAAAGAATTTACGGCATATTGGAAACCCAGTTTAGAAACTACTTTGAGGTAGCCGATAAAATGCCTGGCGTAACAGGTGAAAACCTTTTAAGATTATTAGAATTACGCCTTGACAACGTTGTTTACAGACTTGGCTACGGCCGCTCCAGAACAGAGGCCCGTCAGGTTGTGCGCCATAACCACTTTAGAGTGAACGGCAAAAAGGTGAACATACCGTCCTATCAGTTAAAAGTAGGCGATGTAGTAGCCGTAAGAGAAAGCTCAAAATCTTTACAAAGATATAAGGACGTGGTTGATGTGACCGGCCACAGAATAGTACCCGAATGGCTCCAAGCAGACCATGAAAATTTAAGGGGTACGGTCAATGCTCTGCCTACCAGGGAGCAGATTGACATTCCGGTTCACGAGACGCTTATCATAGAGCTGTATTCTAAGTAATGGGAAAACCAAAGGGAGGTTTGGTTTAGTGTTTGAATTTGAAAGACCTCGAATAGATATTGCTGAAATATCATCAGATGGTACTTACGGGCGCTTTGTAGTGGAGCCTTTGGAAAGAGGTTATGGCACAACGCTTGGTAACTCGCTGAGAAGGGTTTTATTATCCTCTCTGTCCGGTGCTGCTGTAAGCAGTGTTAAGATAGACGGCGTGTTGCATGAGTTTAGTGTTGTACCCGGCGTTAAGGAGGATGTAACAGAAGTAATCCTTAACCTAAAAGACCTGGCTCTTAAAAATACAAGTGAGAGCAACGAACCTAAGCTGGCTTATATAGACGCTTCCGGCGAGTGCGTGGTACGTGCAAAGGATATTAAGGTTGATGCCGACATTGAGATTGCAAACCCTGATTTACACATTGCTACTTTAAGCGGTGGCAGCGACAGCAAGCTATTTATTGAGATGACCATTACAAAAGGCCGCGGTTATGTAAGTGCCGATAAAAACAAAAGAGCGGATCAGGCTATAGGTATCATTCCGATAGATTCCCTGTATACTCCGATTCGCAGAGTAAACTTTGTTGTGGAAAATACCCGTGTAGGCCAGATTACAGATTATGATAAGCTGACCTTAGAGGTTTGGACCAACGGGACAATTACCCCTGACGACGCAGTTAGCCTCGGCGCCAAAATACTGAACGAACACTTATCATTGTTTGTTGATTTGTCAGACAATGCACGGGATTCCGAAATTTTAATAGAAAAAGAAGAAGGCAAAAAAGAAAAGGTTTTAGAGCTTTCTATTGAGGAGCTGGATTTATCCGTCCGTTCATACAACTGCTTAAAGCGTGCCGGTATAAATACCGTAGACGATTTAGCAAACAAAACGGAAGAGGATATGATGAAGGTAAGAAACCTAGGCCGCAAATCACTGGAAGAAGTGCTTAATAAAATGGCGGATTTAGGCCTTGCCCTTCAACCAAGCGACGACTAGAAAACTTGTTTTGAAATTAACGGTAGGGAGGTTTTGTAATGGCTGGATATAGAAAACTTAGTCGCACATCTAGTCAGCGTAAGGCTATGCTTAGAAACTTAACGACTAATTTATTATATCATGGAAAAATCAAGACCACGGTTACAAGAGCAAAGGAAGTTAGACGGCTGGCAGAAAAGCTTATTACGTTAGCTGTAAAAGAAAAGGACAATTTTACAGAGGTAACTGTAACAGCCAAAGTGCCGCGAAAAGATGCTAACGGCAACCGTGTTAAACAAGAAGTAAACGGTAAGAGAGTTACCGTATTCGACGAAATAGAAAAGTCCATTAAAAAGGACAATGCGTCAAGGCTTAATGCAAGACGCAAAATACTTAGCCAGCTTTACCCTGTTACCGAGGTTCCGGCGGACGGCAGAAAAAAACGTTCCAATACCAAGGTTATCGACATGGCAGCTAAACTCTTTGACGAGATAGCGCCTAAGTATACAGACAGAAACGGCGGCTATACACGTATGATTAAAATCGGCGCGCGTAAGGGCGATGCCGCTGAAATGGTAATCATCGAGCTGGTTTAAATTTTATAATCCGGGCCAAGGCTATTTTGGCCTAGATTTCGGGCTAAGTCATTTAAACCTTAGCCGGAACCCTTAGGCAGAAATGGCTTTGCACCGCTTTCTTTCCGAAAGCGGGCATACCGCCATTTTTCTGCGTTCCGGCCCTGTTGGTTAGATTTGCCCTTTTTGTTTAAATTTAGTATTGACAGTTGAACGTTTGTATATTATAATACTCCTTGTTGTTGACATTATTTGCCCGAGTGGCGGAATGGTAGACGCAAAGGACTTAAAATCCTTCGGGAGCAATCCCGTGCCGGTTCGAGTCCGGCTTCGGGCATATGGTCAACTAGGATGTTATGTAATCTGCCGATTATATAACATCTTTTTTTATGATATATAAGCCTATTTATTTTAAAAACGAGGTATTGATATGGAAAGTATTAGAGAAAAGGCTTTAAGGTTGCATAAGGAATGGGCCGGGAAAATAGAAGTAATAAGCGCCGTACCTGTTAAGAGCAAGGAAGACTTGACTTTTGCCTATACGCCCGGCGTTGCAGAGCCGTGCCTTGAAATTCAAAGGGATCCAACCCTTAGTTATGAATATACCAGACGCTGGAATCTTGTGCTTGTTGTTACGGATGGTACGGCGGTTTTAGGTCTTGGCGATATTGGCCCGGAAGCGGCTATGCCTGTTATGGAAGGTAAATGCGTGCTGTTTAAAACCTTTGGCGGAGTAGACGCCTTCCCTCTTTGTATTAACTCAAAAGATGTAGACGAAATCGTAAATACAATAAAGCTAATATCCGGCAGCTTCGGTGGAGTTAATTTAGAGGACATATCCGCTCCACGTTGTTTTGAAATTGAGCGGCGGTTAAAGGAAAACTGTGACATTCCTATATTCCATGACGACCAGCACGGAACTGCCGTCGTTACATTAGCCGCTTTGATAAATGGGCTTAAAATTGTTGATAAAGAAATATCCCAGGTGGAAGCAGTTATAAACGGTTCAGGGGCGGCAGGAATCGCCATTACAAGACTTCTTATGAAAATGGGTCTAAAAAATGTAATTTTGTGTGATACTAAAGGTGCAATATATAAAGGCCGTGACGGTTTAAACCCTGAAAAAGAAAAAATGGCCGAAATATCCAACATACTGATGAAAAAGGGCAATCTTGCGGAGGTTATAAAAGGCGCCGATGTGTTTATTGGTGTTTCTGCTCCAGGCGCTCTAACGGGTCATATGGTACGCTCTATGGCTAAGGACTCAATCATATTCGCTATGGCAAACCCTGTGCCGGAGATTATGCCGGAGGTGGCTTTAAGCGCCGGGGCTAAAATTGTTGGAACAGGTAGGTCAGATTTTGCAAACCAAATTAATAATGTACTTGCATTCCCCGGTATTTTCAGAGGCGCTTTGGATGTCAGAGCAAAGGATATAAACGATGAAATGAAGATAGCGGCGGCTAAAGCGATTGCAGGGCTTGTAGAAGATTCAGAGCTTAATCCAGGATACATTATTCCGGCGCCCTTTGATACAAGAGTAGGGCAGGCGGTTGCTGCAGCTGTTGCGGAAGCGGCT